>CAZBYM010000318.1:0-5329 GCA_964495745.1 uncultured Chryseobacterium sp.
CAGGATTAAAATCAGATACATTTCTTGTTACAGCTGGTGGTTATGAATTCCAGAGTTTCTGTTACCGCGATTCTGTTCTGAAGCCAACGTATACCGTGAAAGTAGCACTTACACTAAAGCGTAATCAACTAAATCCTGTTACAATCTTTCCTGTGAAAGATTTGAAAACGATCAAACAGGATCGGCAGGATTTAGGAGTTGAACCAACGCGAACCACCGAAGGTGTTACTGATGCAGTTTCCAGTCCCATCACATATTTGTACGAAAGATTTAGTCGTGAAGGACGATCCAAGGCTCTTGTTGCGGAGTTGGAAAATGAAGACCGAAAAAATACTGTTCTTAAAGACCTTTTTCGCACATATAATCGAGCAGGAGTAATCACTTTGCCTGAAGCAGATTTCGATGCGTTTATCATGTTCCTCAATATGCCTGAAACGTATTTGAAAACAGCAAGTGATTATGATCTTGCAGTAACTATCAAACAGCGTTACGAACAGTTTGTGCGGTCACGTGATATGCACAACAGAAACCAACACTAGTTCAGGTTCTAATTATTATTTCTTAGTTCCAGCATTGCAAATCATACATTTGTAGAATGAATTCAAGGGCATTGTTCCTGTTTTTTTTGGTTTTCCTTGTGATGTCGTGCGGTACAAACTCAACTGACCAGATATCTGCGGAAAACACAAAGGATTCTGTGGCGAAACCCGGAAAAAAAATAGATTCTTTACGGGCCTCTGTAAGTTATCCTAAAGAAATGTATGCGCCTCGAAAGTCTGCCTTTGATGAGTACTTTTTGCAGCAAGGCGATTCCAATTATTACTGTGGATACAAAGGCAAATTCGAAGTTTCAGATACGCTGGGTTCCGGTCGTCGTTTCCTTTTTGACCTCAAAGCAGAATATCTGGTGGACAAAGTCTTTTTTTATGCAATTGACCCAACGAATTTCTTCGTGTTCTGGCAAGCTACTGATCATGCTGGAGTAAACAGTTATGCAGCGCTGTATAAACGTGGAATTAATATTCCCGTATGGAAATACACTTTCCCTGATCCGAATCCCGGTCAACTCGCGGTTGATGGTCAATTCGCGTATGTGACCACACTTGGCTCAATTGGCAAAATGAACATGTTGTCCGGCAGTTTTGTCTGGCATCACGATTCCTTATTCGACAAAATGAAAAACCGCTACAAGGAATTCGATAAACCACTGGTATACTCAAACACAGTTTGTTTCTTCGACTTTCCAATTCGAGGAGTCAAAGCCAAACGCGATTCCATCTGGGTTAATGACCAAACCGGGGCTTTCATCAAATAATTCAGACGGGATTATTAACTATCTTTGGGCCGCGCCCGATAGCCGGAACGGGCAGGGTTATGGCACCACGATTACTCTTCACTCCGCACCAGCTTAACATAACGATCAACCGTCTTTGCCACCAGTTGATCGAGATACACGACGATTTTTCTAATTCAGTTATCATAGGACTTCAACCTCGAGGAGTATTGTTGGCACGTCGAATTCATTCTACACTTGGAGAAATTCTAAAGCGTCAGGATATTCGTTTCGGTGAACTTGATGTGACTTTCTACCGCGACGATTTTCGAAAAAAAGACCTGGTTCCGAATAAAACGCACATAGATTTTATCATCGAAGACAAGAACGTCATACTGATTGATGACGTATTGTATACCGGAAGAACAATTCGTTCCGGTTTGGATGCGATTATGGCTTTTGGTAGACCGAAAGATGTTGAATTATTGGTTTTGATTGATAGAAGGTTCAGCAGAAATCTTCCGATTCAGGCAAAATATTCCGGTCGAATAGTTGACACAATTGCTTCTGAAAACGTTAAAGTTGACTGGAAAGAAACTGGTGGAGAAGATCACGTTTGGCTTATTACACAGGAAAAAGAATGACAAAACGATTAAGTGTTAATCATCTTCTGGGAATTCGCCAGGTTAGCAAGGAAGACATTTCACTTATCCTTGATACCGCAGTTCAATTCAAAGATGTTATCAATCGTCCGATCAAAAAAGTTCCTTCGCTCCGCGATATTACTATTGCCAATCTGTTTTTTGAGAATTCAACACGAACACGTGTTTCTTTCGAGCTCGCAGAAAAACGATTATCTGCAGACACGGTTAATTTTTCAGCTTCATCTTCTTCAGTAAAAAAGGGTGAAACACTCATTGACACTGTGAACAATATTCTTGCGATGAAGGTTGATATGGTTGTCATGCGTCATCCAAATCCAGGTGCGTGTGTGTTTCTTTCCAGGCACATCAAGGCGAGCATTGTGAATGCAGGCGACGGAGCCCATGAACATCCAACTCAGGCCTTGCTCGACGCTTTTTCCATTCGTGAAAAGCTCGGAGATTTGGAAGGTAAAAAAGTCGCGATTATTGGAGATATTCTACATTCTCGGGTAGCTCTTTCCAATATCTATTTGTTAAAGAAAATGGGAGCAGAAGTCATGGTTTGCGGACCATCAACCCTGATTCCCAGGTATATTGAAAGCCTTGGTGTAAAGGTTGAATTAGATATTCGCAAAGCACTGAAATGGTGTGATGTAGCTAATATGCTTCGTATACAATTGGAACGTCAGGATATACGGTATTTCCCGTCTTTACGTGAATACACGATGCAATATGGTTTGACGATGGATATGCTGCGGAATCTGGACAAGGAAATCATGATCATGCACCCTGGACCGATTAACCGCGGAGTGGAAATAACGAGTGAAGTTGCCGACTCTTCACAGTCAGTAATTCTTGAACAGGTTGAGAACGGAGTTGCAGTTCGAATGGCAGTTTTGTATCTTTTGGCTTCAAGAACGGAAAATTGACCATTTTTTAATTCAAAAAGATTAGTTTTGTTTTATATGAACCAACCATTCACCGTTGAACGAGGCGAGCGCTATACCTTGATAAAGGTTACTGCTGATAAACTGGATACTCTTGTGGCGCCAGCTTTGAAATCTGAACTGGTTGTTCTAAACGCAGACGGCGTTAAGAATTTGATTATAGATCTTAGTGAAACGCGCTATTGCGATTCATCCGGATTAAGTTCTATTCTTGTTGCGAATCGTTTGTGCAAAAATGCGAATGGCGTACTTGTTCTCTCAGGTTTGCAAGAGCCGGTAAAAAAATTGATTTCAATTTCTCAATTAGATACAATTCTTAAAATTACAATCGGAATTACAGATGCAATTGACGCAATCGTTGCTTCAGATGTTGAAAATAATGCTGACTAACTTTTCCCCCTATGAAAAAACTTTACATTCTTGCCGTTCTCGCAATTAGTTCTGTCGGAGTTTCCGCGCAATGCGTAATCAATCAATCTGTATTTTCCGGACCAACGGATTACAGAATTCTGCCTGATACTGTAACCGGGATTCCGATTGCGTATGTTGCGACAGCTTACTCAACTGATCTGCAGTTCCATGTTGCGCCGGATACAACGACGCAGCTTGGTACATTTCCGATTGTCGAGATTCAGATTGACAGCATCGTGGGTATTCCTGCCGGTTTTTCCTATTCAACCAACCCTGTAAACGGAACTTTCCCCGGAGGAAGTTATGGTTGTGCAAACTTTACCGGCCTCGCCACTCCAGGACAGGAAGTGGGTGGACCGAACTCTGATGGAGTTTATCCGATCATCATTTATTTCACAGCACTTGTGGATGTATTCAGCGTTCCAACCGAATTCCCTGCAACAAAAACAGGTTACAAACTGGTGATTCAGTCAGGTAACAATGTTCCAACTACGGCAGCAATTAATTTCAGTGTTGCACAGAATGTTCCCAACCCTTCCGATAAATCAACCGACTTGCTGTTCACAAATCCTAATAATGGAAAAGTACAATTCACTTTATACAACATTCTTGGCGAAACTGTAAAGGTGATGAATCTTTCTGCAGTGAAAGGCGACAATCATCTTACGTTAAGCACCAGCGAATTGCCTGCAGGTGTTTATCTGTACGAATTTCGCTCTGCTGGTGCGGTTGTAACGCGCCGAATGACAGTGACGCACTAATGGCTTCACGATTCGAAGTAACAATACTCGGAAGCAGTTCCGCAACACCAACTTCAAAACGATTTCCTTCCGCTCAGTTACTCAACGTATCTGAGCGGTTTTTTTTGATCGATTGTGGCGAAGGAGCGCAGATTCAATTGCGGCGTTACAAGATTCGCTTTCAAAGAATCAATCACATTTTCATCAGCCACTTACACGGCGACCATTATTTCGGTCTGATGGGATTGATTTGCTCTTTGCATTTGCTCGGCAGACAAAAAAAACTAACCATTTATCATCCGCACGGACTAAAGGAAATTGTAGAGATGCAATTAAAGATTTCGCATACGATTATCAATTACGAAATAGAATGGGTTGAATTGAATTGCGAAGAACCTGCTCTCATTTATGAAGACAGTCAGCTCACGGTACATACCGTAATATTATTTCACCGCATTCCTTGCGTTGGATTTTTATTTCGCGAAAAGGAGAAGCCACTTTCTTTGAGAAAAGAAAAACTCGCCGAGTACGATATTCCAATCACATATTATCATCAGCTTAAACGAGGTGAAGACATTGTTTTGCTTGACGGTCGAATTATTTTGAATCGGGAAATCACGAGGGAAAATGCGAAACCGAGAAGTTATGCCTACTGCTCCGATACCCGATACGATGCTAGAGTGGCTAATGCTGTACATGGAGTAGACCTACTATATCATGAGGCCACTTTCTTGCATGAGTTGATTGACCGGGCGGAAAAAACGGCCCATTCTACTGCTTTGGAGGCAGGGCAGATTGCATCATTGGCCAAAGTGGGAACATTACTAATCGGGCACTATTCAGTGCGTTACAATGACATTACGCCCCTAAAGAATGAAGCCGCAACGCAGTTTCCAAATACTTTGCTTGCAGAAGAAGGTTTGACCTTTCAGGTTGGGTTAGCGGAATAGTTGAAAAAACTGTCCAAAATCATTTGCAAATATGAAATACACCACTAATTTTGACTTGTTATTTAAATTTAGTCTAAATAAACATGGCGATACGTATCATATTGATTCACAATCACTTTCTTGTTAGCAATGGCTTGAAAAGTATGATTTCCGGAGATTCCCGGTTCCAATTGGTTGCAGAGGCTGCTAATCTTGAGGAAGTCAACTCCTTGCGTCCCCAGGACGCTGACGTAATCATTTTCAATTTCAAGGATCTTGAAACGGGAATTGAAAACATGGGACATTACTCAAAGCTGTTTCCGCACGCTAAGTTTTTGTCAATTTCATACATGCCTTCCCGTTTCGAAATAACGGAAGGGTTGAA
>CAZBYM010000319.1:0-5321 GCA_964495745.1 uncultured Chryseobacterium sp.
AAAATCTGCTTGATCCGAGTCCTGAGCCTGTCGAAGGGCGCGTTCCTATTTTTTGCCGCGCAGGGAAAATATTTGAAACTGATAAACTACCGTGGTGGCAGGTGGTCACACTTGACATCAAACACTACATCTGGGTTCTTTTATCTAAATTTACCTCCCTATCAAATTTGGGTGGACTTTATGTTGTCAAAATACAATCAGATTTTTATTGATTTCGACGGAGTAATCTGTGATTCGAATGGGTTTAAGTCGGCCAATATTCTTGGAGCCGCTCGAAAATATACCAATGAAGCGGAAGCTGTTACATTCGAAAAGTATTTCACAGGCAACAATGGCATTCCTCGTGAATTGAAGATTCATTCTTACTTTTCTGATGTTGAACTGGCGGAAAATATTCTTGGCGAATACAATCGATTGAACAAATCGTTGTTAGAAGCTCCTTTGGCGCAAGGTGTAAGCGAATTTGTAAAAAAGAATGCTTCAAAAAAATTAATGGTCTTGTCGGGTGGAGATTTCACAGAAATCAAAGACTTTCTGAAGTTGCACGGACTGGATACTTATTTCAGTGCAATTCTCGCCGGACCATTGACAAAAGGTGAGCATCTGGGACGAATTACGATTGAGCGTCCTGCAGTTTTCATAGGAGATTCTATCCATGATTTTGAAGTCTCAGAGGATTTTGGTCTTGATTTTATTTTCATGTCGGGTTACACACGCGTTGAAGATTGGGACAAATTTCCTTTTCCTGAGTCTGTGAGTAAAGTAGAGAACTTCGAATCTTTGTAATTTTTGTCTATGAAAAAGATAAGAGTTGGATTAAACGGTTTTGGAAGAATCGGAAGAGCAATTTTCAGAAACAATCTCGAGAAAAAGTACTTCGACATCGTTGTTATTAACGATATTAATCCTGACATCAACAATCTGGCTTACACGTTGAATTATGATACGTTGTATGATCGATTGTCAGTGATGTTTCGCAGTGAAGGCGACTCAATTGTCAGCGACGAAGGGCATATAGTGAAAATTACGCATGAGCAAGTCATTGATGATGTGAATTGGGCTGGGTTTGAAGTTGATTACGTTATTGATTGCTCCGGCGTGTTGAAGAATGTATTGCACGCAAAAAATCTCGTGAGCAATGGAAAAGTGAAAAAGGTATTCATTACGCATTCGCCGGAGCCGGTTGATTTCACTTTGGTACTTGGCGCAAATGAATCTGAACTTGATTTAACAAAACATCACGTCATCGCATCAAGTATTTGTGATGCTACTGCTATTGCTCCGGTGATGAAAATCATTAACGGCGCTTTCGGAATTGAGTCAGGATACGTTACAACTTTGCATCCGTGGCTCAATTATCAGAATCTTCTCGATGGAGCTGCAAGCTCGTGGTCGATGCCGGGAGAAATTTATCATCATTTCGCGTTGGGTCGGTCCACAATAGGAAATCTCATTCCGAAACCAACAACAGCAATTTCCGCATCTTGTAAAGTGCTTGGCGCAGAAAAAATATCAGAGGAAATGATTGGTTCATTTTCTTTCAGAACACCAACGCCAATAGTTGGGAGTGCGGATATTACTTTGCAAGTGAAGAAAGATATTTCTGCACACGATGTTATCTCAGTTTTTGAAACATTCGCGAAACAGCAGAAGTGG
Organism: uncultured Chryseobacterium sp.; assembly: GCA_964495745.1. Lineage (GTDB taxonomy): Bacteria > Bacteroidota > Bacteroidia > Palsa-965 > Palsa-965. Next base: position 1,657 of record CAZBYM010000319.1, read on the forward strand.
CATATCATTCAGAATAATCTCGAACCACTTGTTTCACTTGATTTCAAAAAATCAGATTACTCTGCGGTGGTTGATCATCGCTGGACGAATGTCATCAATAAGCGCATGCTCAAACTAGTGTTGTGGTACGACAACGAGTGGGGATATTCTTCGAGGGTTTTGGATCAGGTGATGTTTGTGGCTGTCCTGAGCTAGTCGAAGGTCGTATTACAACTACGAATGCGCCGCAATCGTCTCGCCCTGATATTGACCGGAAGTGAGCTTCGAGCGAATCTTAGAGAACGCATCAATCGTGTAATTCACATCTTCAATCGTGTGCACCGCTGTTGGAATCAATCGCAGAATGATTTGTCCTTTTGGAATTACAGGATAAACCACCATCGAACAGAAAATATTGAAGTTCTCACGAAGATCGAGAATCAGATTTGTTGCTTCAGGAATTGAACCACTCAGATAAACAGGAGTAACCGGAGTTGTTGCTGTTCCAATGTTGAATCCCTGATCACGCAAACCTTTTTGCAAAGCGTGTGTAATCTTCCAGAGATTTTCGCGTAGTTCTTTGTGCGTGTTCATCAACTCCAGACGCTTGAGCAATCCGTAAACGAGTGGAAGTGGAAGCGATTTCGCAAATATCTGTGAGCGCATATTGTAACGCAGGTATTCAACAATATTTTCCGTTGAAGAAATATATCCGCCAATCAACGCGAACGATTTCGCAAATGTTCCGAAGTAAATATCAATTCCATCCTGACAACCCTGTTCTTCACCTGTTCCACCACCTGTTGGTCCCATTGTTCCGCAACCATGTGCATCGTCAACAAACAAACGGAATGTATATTTCTTTTTCAGTTCAATAATTCCTTTCAAGTTGCCTTGATTGCCGCTCATTCCGAAAACTCCTTCGGTAATAACAAGAATAGCGCCGTTTGTTCCTTCAATTAATTTATTTGCACGCTGAAGTTGTTTCTCTAATGAGGCCATGTCGTTGTGCGGATACACAAAACGTTTTCCCATGTGCAAACGAACGCCGTCAAGAATACAAGCATGTGATTCTGCATCGTAAACAATTACATCATGACGATCAACCAAACAATCGATTGCAGAAACCATTGCCTGATAACCGAAGTTGCAGAGGATTGTATCTTCTTTCTTAACGAGTTTTGAAAGTCCGGCTTCCAGTTCTTCATGCAGATTCGAATTTCCTGACATCATTCGCGCGCCCATTGGAGCAGAGAAGCCATACTTCGCCGCACCTTCAACGTCCGCTTTGCGTACTTCAGGATGATTTGCAAGTCCGAGATAATTATTCAAACTCCAATTGAGTCGTTCTTTTCCACGGAAAATCATTCGCGGCCCAATATCTCCTTCAAGCTTTGGAAAAGTAAAATATCCATGCGATTGTTTAGCATGCATTCCAAGCGGTCCACGGTTCTCACGTAATTTGTCAAAAAGGTCTTTCATATCGATAATCGTTGAATTTTACGAATAAAGGACAAAAGTAAGGTTTTCGGAAAGGACAAACAACGAGAAAATCGACGTTTTGCTTGGTTATTCCACTTTGAAGAGTAGAGTTGATTATTCATTCAACAGCTCCAGAGCTAACCAAGTCGATAACACCTTGGCTCCGGAATCATTCAAGTGATCATGATCGCGCCACAAACCTTTATTCCGAATAGAAGCATTAGGTGGAATCAGCACAGGCGCAAGACTTCTGTAGAATTCAAGTCCCTCTACTGGTTCTGGCTGATCGTGGTACGAAGGCATATAGAGAAAATAAATCTTCACTCTTTTGGCAAGACACATTTCTACCAGCTGCGCAATCCATGCTTTCGGATATAATTTTTCGAAACGTTTCAGCGCATTCATTTCACGATCCACAAAAGAGTCAGGCTCGATTAACGTAGATGGATCAGCATTTCCAGGATAACCGCGATAACCGTAAGATGGAAACATAGGTTCTGCTGTATCCTCTAGATCCAATATGTCCTGGCGGAATTGCGTGAGACGAGAAAGAAATCCGTTGTAATAATTTGCCGGAACGGCCTGATTCAGTACTGAAGCTGGTCGCAGTACATCTTCCGTTCTCGCGTAGTACGGAAACAGTGGGTGTGAACTACCACTCATCCCTTCGTTGATTTCTATTACAATCACCTCAATATTTTTTTGCTCAAGAATATCTTTCGCCATGATGAATTGCATTTCCATTCCAAAGCGGCAATAGCCAAAATTGACAATATTCATTTCTTGCGATAAAGAATTTGATAGCAATCGGGAAATCAATGTATCCTGAATTCCATTGATGGTGCGCGATGTTCCCACGATGGCTATATCAACTCCGGTTGTGTCAAGATATAATCGCTGATAGATCCAACTTCCTCGATTATCGCAATCACCCGGAACGCTTGTCCATGCAATATTACGATCTAAGGAGGTGCACAGCAGCGTAACGCATCCTGCGATTGGCAGAAGAAGGAACATTGCTACTTGTCGCAAAAATGGTTTCATATCAGAACTGGAAATAAATGAATGCGGGTGGAGCCTCATAGACTCCGTACACTAAAATGACTCCAATTAGTGAATAATAAATTGCAAGGCGAATTAGTTTGGGCATAGTGAAGAACCAGGAAAACTTATTCTTGAATGCAAACCATTCTGTGATGAAAAGAACGCATACAAGAGCAATCAATCCCCAGAAATAGATTGATGATTGTACTAAAGTGGGCGTTCCAAAATCAGAAATTCGTAAACTCCAATCGAATTTTGCGAACGCCGCGAATCGTTCAAGGGCAGTTGCAATATCTGGTGATCGTAGAAAAATGTAACTACCCCATGCAATTATCAATACAAGAATATGTCGGATGATTGTAGGGAATTTCGGTCCTCGAAAGTGGTTGTAGATGTTTTCAAATGCTTGAGCAATACCGTGCCATGCACCCCACAATACAAATGTCCAGTTCGCGCCATGCCATAATCCGGAGAGCACAAACGTTGTGAAAATATTCACGTTGCTTCTTACAATTCCTTTTCTGCTTCCTCCCAACGGTATGTAAACGTAATCGCGGAACCAGGTGGACATGGAAATGTGCCATCGATGCCAATAGTCGCGCATGGAAGATGCGAAGTATGGATATCTGAAATTATAAACAAGTTCGAATCCGAATAATCGTGCGGATCCTTTTGCAATATCAGAGTATCCCGAAAAATCGCCGTAAGCTTGAATTGCGAATGCCGCCGTTCCAAGTAAAACACCAGTCGCATTCGGATGTGCATCCGCAGCGAAAACGGAATCGGCGTAGGGAGCCATGTTATCGGCAATGACACATTTCTTGAAGTAACCCCACAAGAGTAATCTTAATCCCGCGATTGCATTTGGGGAAGAGAATTTATGCAATGTTCCAAACTGCGGCATGAGATGGGTGGCGCGTTCAATTGGACCAGCAACCAATTGGGGAAAGAAACTGATGTAGGCCATGTACGTGATCGCGTCTGGTGCAGCTTTAAATTTTCTATAATAGACATCAATTGTGTAGCTGAGTGCCTGAAACGTATAAAAGCTGATTCCAACGGGCAATACAATATTCAGTGTTACGAAATCCGGTTTCATACCGAAAGCAGTGAGAACATTTGCGAATGAATCAACGAAAAAGTTGAAATATTTGAAGAAG
>CAZBYM010000320.1:0-5286 GCA_964495745.1 uncultured Chryseobacterium sp.
AAGCGCTTGATGGTTAATGCACATCCAACACCTGCATCCATGCGAATTAATCCCAATCACCCATCTGAACGCCACATTCTCCGGAGAATTGTACGGCGCACGATTGATGAATAACGGAACGTCGAAACGAATCACCAACGGTTTGCAGGTCTGAAGAGGAGGGAAGCGCTTGATGGTTAATGCACATCCAACACCTGCATCCATGCGAATTAATCCCATTGCTAAAGACTCATCTGTGTAGTTGAAGTTGATTGCTCCAATATCACCGAACGCATACGTTGTAATTCCAAAAATGCTGTTCAGCGTTGGCAACTTTCTTCCAACAAATCGGAACAGCTCCTGAAACTCAACTTCCATGTTGAATGCGTAACCTGTTGTTCCTTTATATATAGCGCGTACATCACCATACCAATCCAGATTCGGTAATTGATAACCGGCGTAGCCACGAAGTCCAAGTCCGCCACCTGCGTGAAAGTGATTGATGTCTGCTCCATATCCGCCCCACGAAGACGGCATCAATCCTGCGGAGCGCGTGTATTTATTCTCCATCATTGCTTCCGGATTTGCACCCGCAGCGTACAACATCGATTCATCTGCCCAATTGTCTCCTGTTCCAATCTGGAAGAATGTTCGCGTGTTAATGTTGATTAATCCAAGATCATTTTTGTTAATCACATTCAACGCGAAATACTGGTAATCATAATCGCTTCCGATTGAAGACGATCTCAATTGCATATTGATGTTACCAATTCCGCGGCCTTTCATGTATTGGTAAGGATGCTCGTATCCGAATGTAATTGTATTGTTGAATTTGTCAGATTGCCATTCTTCCGAATGAATCAGGTAAGTAAGATCAGACACATCTTGCCGGTACATCATTTTGTATTGGACCCAGAACTTATTCTTCATTTTTCGATCCCAAATTTCGAATGCGGTCGAAGCGGCATTTAATCCATCGAAATGTTTTCCTGAAAATGAAATGGCTGAGTTGCGAATTAATTTATTTGTTGGAGTGCGATAATTAAGTGCAACAGAGAACTGATCGAACTTGTTGATTTCTGCAGTCACAGGTAGCTGCGTCTGAAATGCACCGGTGTTGAAATGTGCATACAAATCGAATTGATGGAAACCATTCATGTAATTTCCACCAAGATAGATTCCAACTTTGATACCGTCGTAGGAGTTATACCATAAATCAGGTCGAGCGAGCATCCTATACGTTTTCCAGGACGGAGGATTGTAAATTTTGGAATCAAATCCAAGTGTGACTGGTGTTTTTTTGCTGTTGTTGAGAAGATTGACATCTGCGAGGCGATAACTTGTATCAATACGCACATCGCTTATTCCATTTGGAACTACAACAGTTGCCGTATATTTCTTACGCACATTATCCCATCCGATCCAACGTGGCAAAACTTGAGCATCTGTTTCTTTCACAAACCATGTATTCGGAATGTGATAATTATACTTCTTGCCGTCATTCGCATCAACAGTAAAATCAATTGGCATCTGCATACGACCTTTTCGCTTGAAGGTGATTTCGTAAGTGTCTGCAGAATCGCCTTTTTGGATGCAGCCAATTTTATAATCGATCGTTTGTGAAGTTGTCAGCCATTCGTCAAAAAACCAATTGAGATCTACGTGAGTGAATTGAATCACAGAATTTCTGAAATCCTCAACGTACGGATGACAGAATTTCCATTGATTGAAATAATTCTTCATCGCCGCAAGAAAAAGCGAATCACCTAGCGTGTACTGAAGATTGTACAACATGGTTGCAGTCTTGGAATATACCTGTCCGTATCCACCACCATGACGCAATGCGCCATTGAAATGATCAGAATGACAATCAATCACAGTTTCATCTTCAGATGCAGCAGGATAAATATATCCGTTGTACGCTTCGCCCATTCGTACCACTTCCGGATCACGAAAACGTTCTGCGTAATCACTCTTGTATTGCCAGCGAACTTTTTCCGGACCTTTAATTTTTTCGTAGGACCACGCAGTCAGGAATTGAGTAAATCCTTCGTCAAGTAAAGCACGATACGTTTCGTTACTTCCAACCATTCCGAAAAACCAGTTGTGTCCAATTTCATGCGCAATGAGATCATAATAATCAGGAGCGCGGCCTCCATCGAGTGTGAGCATCGGATATTCCATTCCATCTCGGGCATCAGCAACAATCATTTTCGGATACGCATACATTCCGAAATCTGTGGAATATACTTCGATTACTTTCGCAGTAAAAGAAGCAGCGTCTTGCCATCCGGAACAATGTTGTTCTGCACAAAGCGCAATGCAACGGATTCCATTCCATGATACTTCTCCAATACGATACGTAGGATCTGCAGTCCATGCAAAATCATGAACATTCTCTGCATGAAACTTCCATGTTTTCACTGAACCGTCTTTGATAATTATTTGAGAAGGTGCAGACTCCCACGGTTTCTTGGCGAAGTTTGAAATATCCAATTTTTGTCGAAGCTCTGCAGGTAACATTTCCTGTTCGTTCGTCATTACACCGGTTGCGTCCATGATGTAATTGTTGGGCAAAGTAATCTCAACATCAAATGCACCGTAATCGCCATAGAACTCGCGGGTAAGATGCTGATCCGTTTCCCATCCGAATTTCCGATCGTAAACAGCTATTCGCGGATACCAATGCACGCCGTCGTAATGTTTGTTGCCGAAAGTGGAATACATTTTCATTCTCCTACGAATGGTACCGCCATTATCAAAATAGGTTTTGAAATTCATGGAAATCTTCGTTGCAAAACCCGGGCGAAGTGGCTTCGTTAACCAAACTTTCATAATGGAATTATCCATTTCCATTTTTGCCGGTTGACCATCCACAAGAATATTATCGACCGTCGTTCCAAGACCTTGTTGCTCGTACTTTCCAAACTTCACATTGTAATTATTCTCTTGGTGCAGATCATCAGTATACGATCCTGGCTGAAATGCATTCTGATACAAGTGGAAATACACGTAATAAAGTGTATCAGGAGAATTGTTCCAGTAAATCAACTCTTCGGTTCCATCAATGATATCTGTTGCGTCATCGACGTTGGCTTTCAATTTGTAGTAAACATCTTGCTGCCAATAACCCAAATGGGGCGGACGATTTTTCCAATAGGTTGGATTGGACCGTGAGCGATAAGGAATATCGGCGTATTGTGCGTTCATTTCTACGAAGAAACTCAGCGCAATGAGGCAAAATAATAGGTGACGCATACGAATAATTCTAGTTGAGCAAATATAACCGTTATTCCAGTATTCGGTAGTCAGTAATCAGGAATCAGTATTCAGTAGTAGATGGTCAGCGAACAGTACACTGACAACTGATTGCTGACAACTGAATACTGTCTTCATGCATTTTTAGCAGCGTTTTCAACTTCCTGTTGTGCGGCAATTTTCATTGCTGCTTCTGCTTCTTCCTGTTCAAGCAATGTGCGGTGCTTTTCTCTGGCCGAGTGAATGCTGGCATCCAACTCAAATCCGACAAGAAGCATCGTGGAATTGAAGTAAATCCAGAGTAGCACAACCATTATTGTTCCCAGCGATCCATAAAGTGAATTGTAGTTGCCGAAGTTATTCACGTACCACGAAAAGAGAAGTGAAGTGGAGATGGTTAAAATTGCTGCCAATAGAACGCCTGGACTGAAAAAGATCCTGTGTCTGCGTTTTGCTGGCCCATAACGATAAAAGAGACCTATTACAATCAAGAACAACAATGCAAGTATCACCCATTTGCCCATTTTGATCCAGAAAATTTCAAACTTTTCTTTCTGTACCATTTCGGCCAATAAATATTCTGAACTCGCAATTAACGCCAGTCCTGTCAAGGTGACAATTGACAGGGCAACAACCAATGCAGTTGCAATTAATTGTTGTTTCCAGATTGCGCGTGTTTCTTTTACGTGGATCGAATTATTGAATCCGTCCATCATAGCAACCAATCCGTTCTTCGAGAAGAAAAGTGCAGCGAGAAATCCAAACGACAATAATCCTCCGTTCTGTTGGTGGGTTATTTCGAGAATCGTGTCTTGCAATGAAGTAAACATGTTACCCGGAAGCAGTTCCTTGATGCTATTAAAAAGTTTATCCTGGAAATTGTCAATTGGCACATATGGAATTAGAGTAAATAGAAAAATGATAGAAGGAAAAACGGCTAGAAAAAAACTAAACGCCATTGCAGAAGCGCGGTTCTGAATACCGCCATTAAATAATCCCCGGAAGAAAAAGGCAGATACTTCATATAAAGTGTGTTTTTCAAAACCGGGAAGTGTAACACGTTTGGAAAGGGCAATCACGCTTCTTACCAGTGGAAGACGAACAAATTTTCGTAGAATTTTCTTGATCATTTTTTAATGGCTTTTAAACTAAGATCAAGGCTCTTGATGCTGTGTGTTAGCGCGCCAACAGAGATTTCATTCACGCCCGTCTCAGCATAAGATCGCACTGTTTCCAGAGTGATTCCTCCGGAGGCTTCGGTAACAAATCGCTTGTTTACAATTGAAACTGCTTTACGAAGATCATTCACAGAAAAATTGTCGAGCATAATCCGATCAATTCCACCATGATCAAGAACTTGTTGCAATTCCTGAAAGTTACGTACTTCAATCTCGATTTTGAGATCCAGTTTTTCAGTATTCAAATATTTACGCGCAGAGTCGATAGCGTTTGTAGTTCCACCAGCGTAATCAACGTGATTGTCTTTGATCAAAACCATATCGTACAATGCAAAACGGTGATTGTGGCCACCACCAATTCTTACAGCCCATTTCTCGAAATACCGGAAAAGAGGAGTCGTTTTTCGCGTGTCAACAATTTTTACAGGAAGGTCATTCACTAGTTCAACCATCTTCCATGTTGTGGTAGCGATTCCACTCATCCGCTGCATGCAATTGAGAACAAGTCGCTCTGCAATAGTAATTGATTGTGCGTGACCGGAAACGACAAAAGCTACATCTCCTGTCTTTACAAAATCGCCATCAGATAGGATCGTTTGAATTTTCAAACTCTCATCAACTTCATGAAATATCAACGAGGCCAGTTCAATTCCTGCAATTACACCATTGTCTTTTACAAGTAGATGTGCGGCTTGAACAGAGTTTTTTGGAATTGTGCTCAGGGAAGTATGATCTCCAGAACCTACATCTTCGGTGATTGCATCACGAACAAACGTTCGAATGAATTCCAGATCAATTTCGCCAGAAGTATAACCGGTGTTATTCGTCCTCATCCGAGTTCTCGATACGGAACTGGGTCACTGAAGTTTTT
>CAZBYM010000321.1:0-5277 GCA_964495745.1 uncultured Chryseobacterium sp.
GGCTATCTCGGGAAAAATATCATGGGTACAGGTTTCGATCTCGACTTGTATGTTCATCCTGGAGCAGGCGCGTACATCTGCGGAGAAGAAACGGCTCTCATCGAATCACTCGAAGGAAAGCGTGGCAATCCGAGAATCAAACCACCGTTCCCTGCCGTTTCCGGTGTTTGGGGCAGACCAACCGTTGTGAACAATGTTGAAACTATTGCTGCAGTTGTTCCTATTGTGCAAATGGGTGGTGAAGAATATGCAAAAATCGGAATTGGAAAATCAACGGGCACAAAATTGATTTCTGCAAGTGGCCACATCAACAACCCTGGCGTTTATGAAATCGAAATGGGAATTACGGTTGAAGATTTCATTTACTCCAACGATTATTGTGGCGGAATCAAGAATGGTAAAAAACTGAAAGCCGTTGTGGCTGGCGGTTCTTCTGTTCCGATTCTTCCCGCAGATCTAATTCTTACAACTGCAAAAGGAGAAAAGCGATTGATGTCATACGAGTCTCTCGCAGATGGTGGATTCCAAACAGGAACCATGCTTGGCTCCGGCGGATTTATTGTTCTGGACGAAACTGCAAGCATCGTAAAAAATCTCTGGAACTTCACTCGCTTCTATCATCATGAAAGTTGCGGACAATGTTCTCCCTGCAGAGAAGGAACGGGATGGATGGAAAAAATTCTTCATCGCATTCTTGACGGACATGGAAAACAAAGTGACGTTGATTTGCTCTGGGATATTCAAACAAAAATTGACGGGAAAACAATTTGTCCGCTTGGCGAAGCCGCTTCATGGCCGGTAGCAAGCGCAATTCGTCACTTCCGTGCGGAGTTTGAAGATTACGTGAATAATCCGAAGAATATCAAAGACGAAAAACACTATTACAACGTGCGCAACGAAAAAGCGCCTGTAGCATAACTCATAACGCTTGGCGCTCTTGGCGTCTTGGCGGTAAAAAGAATAACAAATGCCAACAGTAAAAATAGACGGACACGAGATCGAAGTACCAAAAGGTACCACCATCCTGCAAGCCGCACGTATGCTCGGACCGGAAGTCGCTCCGCCTGCAATGTGTTATTACTCCAAGCTGAAAACGTCTGGCGGATATTGTCGCACGTGCATTGTTCGCGTAACAAAAATGAATTCGCAGAATCCGAATCCAATGCCTAAGCCTGTTGCATCGTGTCGCACAGAAGTAATGGATGGAATGGAAGTTGTAAATTTTACATCCGAACAAGTTCTCGAAGATCGCAAAGGAGTTGTTGAGTTTCTCCTCATCAATCACCCGCTTGATTGCCCTGTATGCGATCAGGCCGGCGAATGTCACCTTCAGGATCTCGGTTATGAAAACGGATCGTCTGGAACCCGATATGATTTTGAACGCCGCACTTTCGAAACAGAAGACATAGGTCCATATGTGAAATTGCACATGAATCGTTGCATTCTTTGTTATCGTTGTGTCCACACCGCCGATCAGCTCACAGACAAACGCGTGCACGGCGTAATGAATCGTGGCGACGTTTCCGAAATTTCAACGTACATCCAAAATTCAATTGAAAATGAATTCTCTGGAAATATCATTGACGTTTGTCCGGTTGGCGCATTGACTGACAAAACTTTCCGCTTCAAGAGTCGCGTCTGGTTTACAAAACCTGTTGATGCGAATCGTGAATGTAAAAAATGTGCCGGAAAAGTTCGACTCTGGTTCAAAGGCGATGAAGTGCTTCGTGTTACAGCGCGTAAAGACCAATGGGGAGAAGTGGAAGAATGGATTTGCAACGATTGCCGTTTCGATCACAAGAAAATTTCCGATTGGAATCTCGAAGGACCGAGCGCAATCAGTCATCATTCTGTGATCTCACAAAATCAATACGAGTTGATAAAGTTGAAACTCGACACGGGTCGTCAACTTAAAAATGTCAAAGACGCGAAACAAAAACAACCGGCTAAAAAGTAGAGAACTGAAATATGAATAGCCTTACACTATTATTAACACTCTCATGGTATCCCTTCTTCCTCGCAGTTGGAGTGTTTATGGTTACGCTGGTAATTGCCATGTATTCAACATACGCCGAGAGAAAATTCGCAGCCTTCTTTCAGGACAGACTTGGTCCAAACAGAGCGGGTCCATTCGGATTGTTGCAGCCACTTGCAGATGGCGTGAAGATGTTCATGAAAGAAGAAATCATTCCTACTGTTTCAAATAAATTTCTTTTCATTCTAGGTCCGTCGCTATTCATGATCACTTCACTCATGACGAGTGCGGTAATTCCTTGGGGCGCCGATTTACACATTGGTGGTGAAGTCTATCCTCTACAGGTCGCAGACATCAACATAGCCGTATTGTATTTGCTCGGCGTAACTTCAATTGGTGTTTATGGAATCATGATTGGCGGATGGTCGTCCAACAACAAATACTCTCTTCTTGGTGCACTGCGCGCTTCTTCGCAGATGATCAGCTACGAAGTTGCAATGGGAATTTCAGTTGTTACCCTCATCATGCTCAGCGGCACTCTCAGCACTTCAGGAATTGTAGAACAGCAGCACGGTTTCTGGGATGACGGTTGGTTCACTTGGAACTTCTTCAAGAATCCCGTTACGTTTCTGATCTTCTTCATCTGCGCTCTTGCAGAAACCAATCGCACTCCATTTGATTTGCCTGAATCGGAAACTGAATTGATCGGCGGATATCACACGGAATTTTCTTCCATGAAACTCGGATTGTTTCTATTCGGAGAATACATCAATATGTTTGTTTCGTCAGCAATCATGGCAATGTTTTTCTTCGGCGGATATAATTATCCGTGGATGGATAAAATCACAGATCCGAATATTCAGGCACTCGTTGGAGTTGGTGTAATGTTCACGAAAACAATATTCTTCATTTTTGTGTTCATGTGGATCCGTTGGACAATCCCGCGCTTCCGTTACGATCAGTTGATGAATCTTGGATGGAAAATTTTAATCCCTTTCTCCCTCATCAATCTCTTTGCCACTGGCCTGGGAATGTATTTCCTTGGAAAATTGTAAATAACAAATTGAAAATATAAAAAGGCCATGCAGCCACTGACCAACAGATCGAAACAAGTAGTAAACAAAGAGATGAGCTTCTGGGAAAAGCTTTACCTCCCTGCGATTTTTGGCGGAATGCGAATCACCATGTCGCACTTTTTCAGGAAACAGGTGACGATCAGTTATCCTGAAAAGACGCGTCCTATCAGCGAAGTATACCGCGGAATGCATGTCTTAAAACGCGACGAAAATGGAGCGGAACGTTGTACGGCTTGCGGACTATGCGCTGTTGCTTGTCCTGCAGAAGCCATTACAATGGTCGCCGCTGAACGCAAGAAGGGGGAAGAGCATTTGTATCGCGAAGAAAAATATGCTGCTGTATACGACATTAATATGCTGCGTTGTATTTTCTGTGGACTATGCGAAGAGGCTTGTCCGAAAGAATCTATTTTCCTCACGGATCGCCTGGTGCCAACAGAATTTGAACGTGCTGATTTCGTTTACGGGAAAGACAAACTCGTTGAAGGCATGGAGCCACAAAAGCGAATTGATGTCAGCAAACGTCAGACGAATGAAGTTCTTGAATTCAAGAAAAATCCGGAATATGCACACAACATTTTGTGGGATCCCTCCAAGTCAATAACAAAGAAGAAATCACACTAACATTTACAATACGAACGCTACAAGAATATGAATCTTACCGTAACTGAAATCTTGTTTGGCATACTTTCTCTGCTTGCCATTCTCAGCGGGATCTGCGTCATTTTCACACGCAATCCCGTGTACAGCGTATTGTATTTGATCGTTACTTTTTTCTGCATCGCAGGACATTACATTTTATTGAACGCGCAATTTCTTGCCGCGGTTCACATCATCGTATACGCCGGCGCGATCATGGTGCTCTTTCTCTTCGTGATCATGATGCTAAATCTGAACAATGAAACAGAAGAGCCTAAACCAATCTGGATCCGGATTTCCGCAGTTGTTGCGGGGGGAATTCTCATGCTCACATTAGTTGGATCATTAAAGGGCGCAGAAACAATTGCATTAGCCCAACCACAAGACAGCAACATTGGTTTAGTCGGAAATCTTGGAAAAGTTCTCTTTACTGATTTCCTTGTTCCTTTTGAACTTTCTTCGGTACTCTTTCTTGCAGCAATGGTTGGTTCCGTTCTGCTTGCTAAAAAACAAATTCAATAATCGCTATGTCTGCAATACAAGTTATTCCTCTTGATTGGTACATAATGCTCAGCGCAATTCTTTTCGGACTGGGCGTGCTTGGTGTTTTGTTCCGTCGCAACGCGATCATTATTCTGATGTGTATCGAATTAATGTTGAATGCAGTCAACCTTTCTTTAGTGGCATTCTCTGCTCACCATAGCAATCCGGACGCGCAAGTATTTGTATTCTTTATCATGGCGGTTGCCGCTGCGGAAGTTGCAGTCGGACTCGCGATACTTATTATGATTTACCGGAATACAAAAAGCACAGACATTAATTTCCTGAACAAACTGAAATGGTAATTCTTCGCTTCGGCGAACAACGATAAAATAATATGATTCAATTAGCCTGGCTTATTCCAATACTTCCTCTGCTCGGATTCATCATCATCGGGCTCGCGGGAAAAAGACTTACCAAAGCTCTGGTCAGCGCAATCGGTTGCGGAAGTGTTCTGCTTTCTTTCGCACTTTCTGTTGGAGTTTTTCTCGAACTGAAAGGAACAGCACAAACAATTCACGTATTCGATTGGATCAATGCCGGCGGCTTAAATCTTGGATTTGATTTGTTGATTGATCCACTCTCTTCACTTTTTCTTCTCATCATAACAGGAATCGGATTTCTGATTCACGTCTACTCTACTGGCTACATGAGCCACGATGAAGGATACGGACGTTACTTTTCTTACCTGAATCTCTTCGTCTTCTTCATGTTACTTCTTGTCATGGGAAGCAACTACGTTCTCATGTTCGTTGGATGGGAAGGCGTTGGCTTGTGTTCCTATTTGCTTATCGGATTCTGGTTCAAGAAAGAAGAATACAACAATGCTGCGAAGAAAGCATTCATCGTAAATCGTATTGGAGATCTGGCATTCCTTGTTGGAATCATCATGATTTATGTCAACTACGATTCGCTCGATTACGATGTTGTATTTGCGAAAGCGCATTCAGATGCCGCGAATGAATCGTTGTTCAATGCAATCGGAATTCTTCTCTTCATTGGCGCTTGCGGAAAAAGTGCGCAGATTCCATTGTACACCTGGCTGGC
>CAZBYM010000322.1:0-5271 GCA_964495745.1 uncultured Chryseobacterium sp.
TTTTCCAGTTCCCGCGTAAGCAGCACTTCCAATTACAAAAACTGCAATTGAACGACGCGGAGAATCGAAAGGAGCTTTCACCCACCACGTATTGCTAACAACATCATATTGCCAAAGTTCATCCTTGTAACCGCCATCAGTTCCGCCTAACACATATCCTTTCATTCCAATTGCAAATCCTGAAGCGGCGAATCGTCCTGAACCAGGAAAACTTGCTTTCTGCAACCATGTATTTGTGATAGGCGAATATTCCCACCAATCCGTTTGCAAAACATTCTCGTCTGTTCCCAAGCCTGCATAACCTTTACCATTAATTCCAAATGCAGACATTGCATAGCGTGATCCAGAAGGGAAAGAAGCTTTTTGCAACCACGTGTTAGTAGTTGGACTAAACTCCCACAGCGCCGCAGAATAGGCCGACGCGCCTTGCTTTCCTCCGAGAACATATCCTTTACCACTCACTACAAATCCGGTTGCAAAATAAATTCCGCCCCAAGACATACTTCCCGGATAATTTGCCCTTGCAAGCCAGGTATTAGTGGAAGGATTGTATTCCCACCAATCGTTGAGGTTGTTGCCTAACCATGATTCCGGAGCGTCAATTCCCGTCCCAACATATCCACGATTACCAATTGCGAAACCAACAGCATCACGTCTTCCGACAGCAGGCAATGATGCCTTCTGCGTCCAGGTATCCGTTCCCGGATCATATTCCCAGAAATCGTTGTGTTCAATATCGGCAGTGTCTTCTCCACAACCAACATAGCCTCGATTACCTATAGAAAATGAAACAGATCTGGAACGTTTTTCTCCACCGAACGCAGCCTTTTTCTCCCAAGTATTTTGAGCGAAAAATATGACCGGAGAAATCACGAATAGAATTACAAACAACTTTCTCATTGGAAGACCAGTTTACCGCTACTGATAAATTGCGAATCAGATGTAAGCGAATAGGTGTAAGTACCTGCGGCAAGATCGTTTCGATCCAGAACAAAACTATTGCAATTGAAAAAATTATCCACACGAACAGTTTTTCCAGTTACATCGTAAAGAACACATGTAATAGTATTTGTAAAAGTTTTATACAATTGAAATGTTACGGGACCAGAAGATGGGACTGGAAACGTATTCACTACAACACTCGTTTGCTCTTCAATACTCGAGATTGATCCGTATTCCCACCAATCGTTGTAATTCATTCCGCTGGTTCCAGAACCACCATACACCCGCCCGTTGAGTGTAACTGCAACCATGTAACGACGCGCAGCACCTGGGAAATCTGCCACCTGAATCCATGAATTTGTCGTTGGATTCCAGCACCAGAAATCCTGATAGTTGGTACCGCTAGAAAAGTTATCTCCTGTACCAACAAAACATTTTCCATCAAAAACAAATCCGCATGCTTCCATTCGCGGCAAGCCCGCAAGGGTAGTTTTCTGTGTCCAAATATTGGTTGTCGGATTATACTCCCACCAATCGCCTGAATTACCACCAACATCCCCTGTTCCGCAATATCCTTTTCCATTCAGAGACATTCCAACAGCTGAAATTCTCCCTAAACTCATTGGCGCAATTGCTGTCCACGAATTCAATGTCGGATTGTAGCGATAGAAATCTGCATAGTACGATCCCGTACCTACATAACCTGCTCCATTAATTTCAAAACCAACGGCTCCTCTCCGAGGCGAACCAGGGAAATTGGCAACAGCTATCCACGAATTAGTTGCAGGACTGTATTTCCAAAAATCATTCATCAATACGGAACTTGGAGCACGCCCGGTTCCAACGTACATGTCGTTTCCAATTGTAAAACCAGCAGCATGATAACGCAATCCACCAGCGAAATTTGCTTTCTGCGACCATGTATCACTGCCCGGATCATATTCCCACCAGTCATTATATAGCACATCAACAATAGAGTTAATGTGTCCTAGTCCGATGTATGCCCTATTTCCACAGGACAAAGCCGTTGCACGGTGACGACCGGCTGCAGGCATCGAAGCCTTTTGTACCCATCCATATTGCGTTTGAGCTAACATTGCTAACGAAACGAAACAGAATGCTAAGAGTGTAATTGTTTTTTTCATGCAACTATCTTTGTATTGTGATTTTCAAACTATCTAATTCAACACGGTTAACTGTAGGAAAACCTGATTGAGCTTCCATTTTTTGTGTAACCAGTTTAGCGACTCGCTCGGCTTCTTCACTGCTCACAAAACCATCAATTCCCGCTTCTCCAGGAATAGTTGTTTGATGGATCATCCGCTTAGAATTTTGGAAAATATCATACCCAAAACCATGATTAACGCCCATGCTATCAGTTACACCAAAAATTTCATAACTGAATACAACATTAGTATCCGCAACAGTCATAATCAACGGAACATCGTTCTCGACTGACTCACGAACTTCAGGTTCCTGACAGCCAGAAACCATCGCAATCGCAATGCAGAAACAAAAAATGTTAAGACGGTACATGTATAAAGTGTTGCTCAACAAGTTTACATAAATTTTACCATAATAAAAAGGGTTGTTTTCGCTGTTTTTCGCTTAGCGAGTGTATAACCGGAGGCCGGCATTCAGCATATATCGTTGTAAAAAAATCGAGCCTGATGTAACTCTATGGATTTTGGTACGTCTCATCGGCAATGCTGTCGAATTAACCACAGAAAGAATCAACGTGGAATAATAAAGTGGCCGTTTTGGCAATATGAAGCCCTGATGTTAACTAATTTTGCACCGCAATCAAGCCAATCAATAAAGTTCCATGAAATTCAACCGCATACTTCTATTTCTGCTCATTTGTTTCACTTCTTTACCCGTTCTGCTTGCATCGCAGACAAAAAAATTCACGATAAGTGGATATGTTCGTGAAGAGGCAAACGGAGAAGCAATAATTGGTGCGATGGTTACAATTAAAACACCAATTGCAGGAACTCCAACAAATACGTACGGTTTTTTTTCTCTGACGGCCGTTGAAGGAACCTATGAGTTCGCCGTGAATTACATTGGAATGGAATCTTTCACAAGTACGATTGTGCTCAATAAGGATACGTTTATCGAAGTACGTCTGAAACCACGTGAGTTAAAAGAAGCTGTTATCACTGG
The DNA here is from genome assembly GCA_964495745.1 of uncultured Chryseobacterium sp. Lineage (GTDB taxonomy): Bacteria > Bacteroidota > Bacteroidia > Palsa-965 > Palsa-965. The sequence goes on from CAZBYM010000322.1 coordinate 3,109, forward strand.
AGAAAAGGCCGACAAAAATATTGACGATGCCCAAATGGGCACAGTACGTTTGGAAATGAAACAGGTAAAACAAATTCCTGCATTCATGGGTGAAGTAGATATTTTGAAAACGATTCAACTTCTTCCTGGAGTCAAGGGCGGTACTGAAGGCAATTCCGGTTTTTATGTTCGCGGCGGAGGCCCTGATCAAAACCTGATTCTCCTTGACGAGGCAACAGTTTACAACGCCGGTCACCTGTTTGGTTTTTTCTCGGTGTTCAATGGAGATGCTGTGAAGGACATCAACCTTATTAAGGGAGGAATGCCTGCGCAATATGGAGGAAGACTTTCCAGCGTTCTTGATATTTCCATGAAAGAAGGAAATAGTCAAAAGCTGCAAGTCGACGGTGGAATTGGGGTGATTGCATCACGCCTTACAATTCAAGGTCCAATCAAGAAAGACACGGCCTCTTTTATTATTGCTGCAAGGAGAACTTACATCGATGTACTGATGAATCCGTTCATCAAAGAATCTTCGCCGTTTAAAGGTTCAGGATATTATTTCTACGACCTCAACACAAAATTGAACTGGCGGATTAACGACAACAATCGTGTTTTTGTCAGCGGATATTTTGGCCGTGATGTGTTTTCCTACAACAATGAAAAGTCCGGATTTTTTGTAAGCATTCCGTGGGGAAATGCAACCACCTCCGTGAGGTGGAACCATTTATTCGGGCCGAGACTTTTCCTGAATACTACAGCAGTTTTCAGTGACTATAAATTCGAATTTGTTGCAGAGCAGGACGGTTTTGAATTCAAATTATTTTCCGGGATACGTGACTACAATGGAAAATTTGATTTCTATTATCAACCGAATAACAAACATAATATTCGTTTCGGAGCAGCTTACACCTGGCACACTTTTATTCCGAACAATGTTTCTGCCAAAGCAGGCGAAACTGTTTTTGATCTTGGTGGATTGAAAAAACAATATGCACACGAGGCTGGAATTTATATCAATGATGACTGGGACATTAGCCCAAGGTGGAGAGTGTCTGCTGGACTTCGCTATTCCTATTTCATGCAGGTAGGATCATTTGATCGCTATATAAAAGATGTCACCGGACAAACTGTTGATACGACTCATTATGATAAAGGACAGAAAGTTGCGGACTATGGCGGACTTGAACCACGGCTTAGCGTACGCTTCATGTTGGATGAAACTTCTTCTATTAAAGCTGCCTTCACACAGAATTATCAATACGTACATCTTGCAACAATTTCTCCTATTTCATTGCCGACCGACATTTGGGTTCCTTCTTCCGATGTTGTGAAACCACAGATTGGCTGGCAATATGCTGCCGGATATTTTAAAAACTTCCGCGACAATGATTACGAATCATCCGTTGAATTCTATTACAAGAAAATGCTCAATCAGATTGAATTTGTTCCGGGAGCATTACCGGAAGACAACGTGAATAATAATACGGACAACAATTTTGTTTTTGGTTCCGGCGAATCGTACGGTGCAGAGTTTTTTATCAAGAAGAGAACAGGCAAACTAAATGGGTGGATTGGTTATACCCTTTCGTGGACAACTAGAACTTTCGATGGAATTGAAGATGGACGAACTTTCTACGCTCGCTACGATCGCCGCCATGATCTTTCTGTTGTAGCAGTATATGATCTGAATGACCGATGGACATTTGGAGCCGTTTTCGTTTACGGCACAGGTAACGCTATCACCTTACCGGAATCGCGGTACATTATCGAAGGAACTATCGTCCCTGATTGGGGACCTCGAAACAGTTACAGAATGATCGCCTATCATCGCGCTGATATTTCCGCCACGTACACGTGTAAACCGAAAAAACTTTTCAGAAAAGTTCCATTCCAAAGCACATGGAATTTTGCAGTTTACAATTTGTATAACAGAAAAAATCCGTATTTCATTTATTTCGACAGTGAAGGAAGTGTGCAGGAAGGTAATCTGAAAGTTTCGGCCAAACAGGTTTCTCTCTTCCCAATTCTACCTTCTGTTACATGGAATTTTAGCTTTTAATAGTTATGAAAAAAATAATCGCACTACTGCCAGCTCTTGTCTTTTTTATCTCTTGTGAAAAAGAGATAAGCATTGAGCTTCCGGCCCCTGAACAGAAAATTGTTGTTGACGGAGGAATTTTT
>CAZBYM010000323.1:0-5266 GCA_964495745.1 uncultured Chryseobacterium sp.
TAATACAGCACTAAGATGATCTTCCTTTCCGCTCAGCATATTTCTGAACTCAAGATCTTCCATCAATTTCATGGTTTCCGAATACTGCGCTTCCAGATCATCTTCAGAAGCGTCACCAGCTTTGTAGAAATCGTACATCACACTAACATCTCCAACACTTCCATCAAGTGCGGCGAATGAATTCGTCCAGTCTTTTTTCTTTTTGATTTCTTTGAGAAGTGCTTCAGCCCGTTTAGGCTCATCCCAAAATCCGGAAGCTTGAGATACCGCTTCCTCTTCTGCTATTTTCGCAAGTTTGCTATCGATGTCAAAGGTGCCTCCTTAGCGTTTCTTTCCGCTCCACAAGGGCCTTTACTTGTTCAATTGTGATCATGGGGCAAAGATAGTATATAAGTAGGCAAGTCAAAAAGTAGGCGAGTAGGCAAGTAAATGTTGTAGTGGCAGACTTGTCCGCACACCAACTTCCTTACTACCTTTGACTTCACCTATGAATGAGCCGGAACACCCACATTTTGTACTCTCAGACGCCAGATATTGCCACGTGTTACGGGATGGATTAATTGTTGCAAAAAAACAAGTTCCTGTAAAGCGACCTGTTCAGAAAGATTCTCCTGATTTAGTTTCAATTGGTTTTCTTATTGTTGGAATATTGATTTCGACATTTTTTGCTGTCATGTGCACCATTACTGAGTTGTATGTAACAGTAGTTTTGCTGGGCACGCTTGACTTACTCATGATTTACACCCTGATTCGTGTGATTGGATTTGCACAGACGGAATTTATTGCAAGAAAAGATATTCTGAGCGCCGATTATCACAAGCGAAATTTTGGATACGATTTTTTCATCGTGCATTATACAGGTCAAAATGGAACCCGCAAAAAGAGACGTTTTATTATTTACGATTCGCAGGAGTGCTTAACACAGGCGTTGAAGGTGATGCAGGAAGAAGGGATTTTGAAAAAGGCTGACAGTAGGACAGTAGGTCAGTGAGCCAGCGGTTAGATGATCAGTTAGTTAAGCTGTAATCGTAACAATAAAACTAAATTTCAGAGCAGTGTAAAAAACTTTGCGGTAATGATCCAAAGTTTCGCGAAAATCATCATTCATCCCAGGTGGAGTTTCCGCAAGCAAAGTATCAATACGTTCGAGCACGTTACCGATGCTGTCTATATAAACCGGCGGCCCACTGATGTTGTCGAGTTGTTCAAAAAAATCTTTTTCGGAAGGAAGGAAAACTGAAGCACATTCCGGGGAAATTTGTTTCCAAAACTTCTCTGAAACAACACCCTCAAAACCATCATCCCAGATAGAGCCGATCAGATTTCCATTACGGAAGTAATTCGCATTTTCTTCCATTTCATCCATTTGCACTTCTCCTTTAGCAAACGTGAACTCCAGAACTTTTCCATTCACTACTTCAATAATACGGTCTGTAAATCCCAAACGAACAAGCAAACGAAGATTGCCGATCACCTGATCTTTTGTAAAATCTTGCGGGAGGATTCCCTGTATTCCCCAATTACAAACTACGTTCATTATTCCAATAATTTTTCAATGGATTCGTTGATCAAATCCAATTCATAGCCACGCGAAGTTAGATAACGTATGACCTTCATTTTTTTCTTTAGTTTATTTTTTTCCTTTTCGGCTTTCCACTTTGCAACTAAAATCTTGTTTAGCACTGCAACGTAATCGTCGCTATCAATTTGCACCAATGCATTACGGATCATGCCCTCAGGAATGTGTCGCTTTCTCAGCTCAACCTTGATCTTGGCCCGGCCCCACTTCATGATTCTGAATTTACCTCCGGCATACGCATTCGCGAACCGCTCTTCGTTCAGAAAATTTTTGGTGATCAATTCGATGATGATCGAATCAACTGCATCTGTCCACAAACCCCACGAGTACAATTTGTCGCGGGTTTCCTGCTGGCAGCGCTCTTGGTATGCACACCACGACTCAATCTTAGATAACGCAAGATTAGGGTCAGTTATTTTCTTGCGGATTTGTTCTTCGTCGCCAGACATTTTACGAAGATACGGAGGAGACAACCACAATGAAATATCGGCGTCATATTGATAAACAACATAGACATAAATGCCCATGAAACTGTTTCATATTTAATGGCATTCCGAAAACTGCCAAACGGTTGAAACCGTTGTGTCGATGAGGACGCACCATAGACGCGGACTTAAGTCCGCGGCTATGGTGAATATAAAACCAACACAACCGCTTCAGCGGTTTGCCATTACGCGAAGTCAGGAGGTACAACATTAGGTAAGTCAAAACACTTTAGTATATTTATTCACCCAAACACCCCATTATTATGAAAAAGTTCATGTTGGTTATTGCGCTGAGTGCGTCGATAACTGCGTTTGGCCAATCGAGATTTGGAGACAAACCCGGTGGTCAACTCTCTATTGGAATCCGCTCAACTACCTCGCTATTTTCTAACGAAAGTGGAATGGGAAGAGGATTTGGCGGACAACTTCGTCTTCGCCTTTTCCATCTTGTGAATACAGAATGGTTCGGCGACTATATTACCTCGGATATTGGCGGTGGACTTGGCAATCGCAGGGACTATCATATCGGATGGTCGGTCATGTTTTATCCTCCGTTCGCTTACAAAAACAATGCTCGATTGAAGCTGCAGCCTTATCTTCTCGCAGGACATTGCTTTGACTGGACACGTTTCGAATCGAACCTGTTTACAGAAAACAATATCGCTCAACGATTCAGTTCGGCAGTCCAGGCTGGAATTGGCTTTCATTTGCCGCTTCATGAAAGAGTTGATCTTTCATTCAGTGGACAGTACATGATCCATTTCGGGAATGAACTCATTGCCACCAAGCGCACGAACATTGCCGGAGTTGATTACCTGTACATTGATGAAGATGAACCTGAAGGATTGGAAGGACATTTGCTCTTGACATGCAGTCTGAATTTCAGGTTAGCTGATCTTTGGAAAAACAAAGTAAAAGGAGTTCAGGATAAAGCACCAATAATTGAGGAGGGCCAATAATGAAAAAGATCATAGCTGTTTCATTGTTTTCCGTGTTTACGATCACGGCGATTGCACAGGATAATCCACCAGAAGATGGCCCTGTAACTGTTTATACGTTAGCGCAAATGTTGCGTTTACAAGCGACGATTTCCCCTGCGTGGAGCGTTTCGTTACTTTCCGGAGGCGACAGCATTCAATCTGTTGCAGGTGGAAGAACAAACGTCTACGCACATGCAACTGCAGAATATTATTGGGATGAACGTTTCTCCACACGGGCAGATATTTATTATCTGATTAACAAAAACAGTGACCCTGGTGGAATAAAACACAATCATGGATTCCAGATTGGCGCTTCATGTCACTTATTAAAAGGAAGCAACATCGACCCGTTTATCGGATTGCGCGCCGGTATGAATCTCACCCAGGTTCAGCCGATGCCATTGTCAGACGGAATAACTACTGCTCTTAGTTTTGGTATTCCTGCACATATCGATCCAACGTGGGCTCCTGTTGTTGGAATTAACTTTTACGGTCAACGGATTTTTCACTTCTTCATTGAAGGCGCTTGGATGCAAGGTATTTATCGTCCTAACGTTGGGCCACAATTCTCTCTGGAAGAATTCAGAGTTTCAGCGGGACTAGGATTTAATTTCAGTCTGTATAAGCCGGTGGAATCCGTGCGTCAGAAGATTTAGTACAGGTAGAAAGTACGCAGTAAAAAAAGTGCGCAGTGTGCCATTGAATTCTAAGTTGTTCAACCGCGCACTGCGTACTTTTTTTTACTGCGCACTGATTAATTACCAGATCATCACCCGTTCCTTCTCCCCAATCCACATGTTGTCGCCTTCTTTAACTCCGAAGGCTTCGTGGAATGCAGGAATATTTGCGAACGGACCATTCACTCTCCACTTCGCTGGGGAATGTACGTCTGTCATTAGGCGTTGAGCAAGCGTTTCTTCGCGCATGTGGTACAACCAACCAAGCGCGTAACCCATGAAGTAACGTTGCGCCGGAGTGTATCCGCCCTTCTTCTCGCCCTTCTTGTATTGTTCCGTTTTGATGAACGCGTCCCATCCGAGAAGTAATCCGCCGTAGTCTGCAATGTTTTCTCCAAGAGTTGCTGCTCCATTGATGTGTTTTCCTGGCAATGGTTCGAACATGTCGAATTGTTTCACCATCACATCAGCGCGAGCTTTGAATCGATCTTCGTCAGTTGCTGTCCACCAGCTCACCAAATTTCCTGCAGCGTCGAAATTTCTTCCTTCATCGTCGAAGCCGTGTGTAATCTCGTGTCCGATTGTTGAAGCGGCGGCGTAACCATACACCATTGCATCATCAGCAAGCGAATCCGCCAATCCTGGAATTGCAAAGATTGCAGCAGGCAAAACGATTTCATTGTTCGATGGATTGTAATACGCGTTGTACGTTTGTGGAGTCATTTCCCATTCGGTACGATCAATTGGTTTTCCAAACTTTGAAGTCATGTCGTTGAAACGCCAACGTGATGAGTTCATCATATTTTCACAAAACGAATTGGTTCCAACTACAAGCGCAGAATAATCTTTCCACTTGTCGGGATACCCAACTTTCTTGGTCATCTTCTGCAATTTGTCAAGCGCTTTAGCTTTCGTTGTGTCGCTCATCCATTCGAGATTCTGAATGCGAATCACATACGCTTCACGAATTGCTTCCACCATATTCGAATAGCGCTCTTTCGCTGCAGCAGGAAAATACTCTGCAACAAATAATTTTCCAAGCACCATTCCCATCGCATCTTCTTCCGCATCGAGAACACGTTTCCAACGCTCACGCTGTGTTTCTGCACCACCTAGCATCTTGCCGTAGAAATTGAAATCTTCATCGTCGATTGGCTTAGACATATAGCTTGCATACGATGAAATCAAATGATAGCGCAAATATGCTTTGATAACATCAATCGAAGTTGTGTTCAGTTGTTTGTCGAGAGCGGTAAGAAATTCGGGCTGACCTACGATCACAGAATCAACATTCATGCATTTGTGACGATCGCAAATGGATTTCCAATCGATCGAAGGAGTTAGTTTTGTTGTCACATCACCTACAGCCATCTTGTTGTAATTCGCATACGGATCACGGAGATCTTCCAGCTTGCGCGACGATTTAGCAAGTTCTGTTTCGAAGAGAAGAATTCCATTCGACGCGGCTGTCGATTGCTCTTCCGTGAATCCGGTAAGCGCAAGCATCTTTGCGACATGTCCGGGATATGCTGCACGTATTGCCGC
>CAZBYM010000324.1:0-5264 GCA_964495745.1 uncultured Chryseobacterium sp.
ACGTGCGTGAACTCGTCGATCGAGACGTCCTCGTGGCGGAGACGGAGCCTCCGAGGCCGACCTCCATCATGAAGAAGCTGGCGCAGGCAACATTACGGCATTCACAGTAACCAATAATCTTTTCATCATGAAAGATGGAAAGTCAATTCAGGTGACTAAAGATTCCGATAAAGGAATTGTTAACGGTCAATCAGTGCACCGTGAAGAATTTGGAATAAACAAAGGCACATTCTGGTCGCCCTCCGGAAAATTACTTGCGTTCTATCGAATGGATCAGACGATGGTTACGGAATACCCGATTACGGAAATTGGAAATATTCCTGCTACTGCGCGTATGATTCGTTATCCAATGGCAGGTGGAAAAAGTCATCACGTTACTCTTGGAGTTTACAATACCGAAACGGACAAAACAATATTCTTGCAAACAGGAGAACCTGCTGAACAATATCTCACGAATGTTGCTTGGAGTCCTGACAATCTTTCCATTTACATCGCCGTTATTAATCGCGAACAAAATCATTTAAAGATGAACCGTTACAATGCAACAACAGGTGCATTCGAAAAAACATTGTTCGAAGAAAAAAACGACAAGTGGGTTCAGCCAATGCATCCGATGGAATTTGTTCCGGGACATTCAGATCAGTTTATCTGGCAATCAGAGCGTGAAGGATACAATGCGTTGTATCTGTATAAAACCGATGGCACTTTGATCAAAAGGCTCACCCCGGTTACTTTAGAGTCAAATGGATATTCAGCCTTAGTTGTTACTGAATTATATGGAATTGATGCGAAAGGAACTTATGCATATATTCAGGCTGTACCGGCAACAAGCTGTGATCGAGAAATCTATTCGGTTGATCTGAAAACTGCAACTGTCAAATTAATTTCTGTTTCAGATGGTGGAGTAAGTACTGCTAAATTCTCAAAAGACTTTACGCAGTACATTCATGAATACTCAAATAACGTTGCTCCACGCTTGATTAGTATTGAAAAAAATGACGGCAGTCTTATTGGAACAATTCACTCAGCACCAAATCCTCTTGCCGCATACAACAAATGTGAAGTAAAACTTTCTACAATTACGGCTGCTGATGGGGTAACATCGTTGTGGTGCAGAACAATTTTACCGGCAGGATTTGATTCAACAAAAAAATATCCTTCACTCACCTATGTTTACAACGGACCGAATGTGCAATTGATTACTAACTCGTGGTTAGGTGGTGCAGATTTGTTTTTGTACTACATGGCGCAACAGGGCTTCGTCATTTTTACTGTTGATGGACGTGGCTCTGACAATCGCGGATTGGATTTTGCACAAGCATTATTCCGTCATCTCGGAACGCAGGAAATTGCGGATCAGAAAATGGGATCGAATTATTTGAAATCAAAATCGTGGATTGACGCCGAACGAATGGCAGTTTACGGTTGGAGTTACGGTGGATTCATGACCACTTCCATGATGACGCGAACTCCGGGAGTTTATAAATGTGGAGTCGCTGGCGGAGCAGTTATTGATTGGACATTTTACGAAGTAATGTACACCGAACGTTACATGGATTCGCCGCAAGAAAATCCAGAAGGTTACAAGGAAGCGGACACAAAAAATTATGTGAGCAATCTAACCGGAAAACTTTTGATGATTCACGGGACTTCAGATGATGTGGTGGTTTGGCAACACACGCTGGCCTATACTAAAGCCGCAGTAGACAAAGGAGTTCAAACGGATTATTATTTATATCCGGGTCACTTGCACAATGTGAGAGGGAAAGATCGGATACATCTGCTCACGAAGATTGCGGATTACATCATTTCCAACACGAAGTGATTTTTGGTTTTCAATTTTCAGATCGCGCCAAATTGAAAACTGAAAATCAGGTCATTTCTATTTCCTGATCACCCACTTTCACTTTATCACCAGGACGAAGTTTCGCACGTTTACGGAGTTCAATTTTGTCGTTGAGCATTACTTCTCCTTGTGTAACAAGAATTCCGGCGATGCCACCGGTCTCGGCGATACCAGTGACTTTGAGCAATGAGATAAGCTCAATGTATTCTCATTCAATTTTAAACTCTTGCATTGGAACTAGTGTTGTTGGGATTGATTGTCAAACTGAGCGGAGCCGAAGTGTGACAATCATATCAATTGGTACCATTTATTTTCATTCAACTTTCTGTAAGCCCTTCCTTGTCTCATTCTAAAACGATAACCAAAGTTGAAGTCTACAGAATGATAACGAGGTTCGATTCGCATTCCGGTATTGAGATAGGAATTGTAATCCACACGATACGTTAGCGAGACAAACATTCTCTTTCCGTTGAGACCAATTGCCGTACGGAAATCGCCTGCGGCACCAACTTTCCACTTCTTACTTGAATAAGAGTTATCATACGTTTGAATGTTGCGATGTTGAAAATCAAATCCACTCGTTAAAGTCATATTCAAATAAAGTGTTTTGAATAGTACAAGATTAAACGAATATCCCGGACCGATAGAAATTCCCTGAACGCGAAATGAATTCATCATTCCGTAACTTCCATAAAACTCTCGTGCCGCTGGAGGAATGAGCGAAGTATCGGAAGTAAATGAATAATCGTAGAGATTACTAATCAACAAAAGTGAACCCGCTGTTTTGAGTTGACGCTGTGTATTGAAATATGCCGAACTGTACGAAAATTTTCTTTTGTTCACAATGAATAGTGTTTTCACACGCATCGACCGCACACCCATCGATGGATTCTGATAATAAATTCCGGTTGTGTCGAATCCAAGAGAATCATAAGCGGGCGACTTGACGTCGTAGAATCCACTGTACTTTCGGTAAGCGCTTTCAAATCGAAAACGATAAAATGAGAACGACAAACCAAGTGAAGTATACTTTGTTTTTCCTTTCTTCAATGCTATGTCGTCCGTTGGAGGCGTAGACTTAATTCCGAAGCAGAATGAAATCTTATCAAAATCGATTGAAATTCCAGTTACAGCGTTCGCATCAGCGATCATTTTTGGAGCGCCCCAACCCAATGTATCCGGTGCGAGAGTCTGAGTAAAACGGATATCATATGCACGATACGATTGCGACAATGTAACAATGAAACGATCAGGATATTTCTTGACAAAATTGGTATCAACCGTGTTACGATAACGGCGAAGAGAGTCGCGCTTAGGATTGTCTCCATCTCTTGCGAATGCATCATTCACCAGAACTAATAATGCGAATAATACGTAGAGTTTTTTCATGACAAATTTGAAAACTAATCTAGTTCATTTTCCGATCAATTCTGATAGAGCACATAAAAAAAGGCTGCTTCAAGAAGAAGACAGCCCTATTTTTTATTCACCCATTACGCTTTCACATTCGCGCGAATGATATTCAAAGCTCCACCAGCCTTGAACCATTCGATTTGCTGTGCGTTGTACGTATGATTCACTTTTATTTCGTCGCAGCTTCCGTTCGCATGATTCAACACAATTGTAAGTTGTTGATTAGGCGCAAACGTAGTTAAACCGATGATATCGATAGAATCATCTTCCTGAATCTTATCATAATCCGATTTTTCAGCAAAAGTCAATCCCAGCATTCCCTGCTTCTTCAAATTCGTTTCGTGAATACGAGCGAAAGATTTCACAAGCACCGCGCGAACTCCCAGATGCCGAGGTTCCATCGCAGCATGCTCTCGAGATGATCCTTCTCCATAATTTTCATCACCAACTACGATTGAACCGATCTTCGCTGCCTTGTATGCACGTTGAACTTTTGGTACTGCATCATACACACCTGTCAGCTGATTCTTTACGTTGTCTGTTTTTTCGTTGAAGAAATTCATCGCCCCAATCAACATGTTGTTGGAAATATTGTCAAGATGCCCGCGATACTTCAACCAAGGACCAGCCATAGAAATATGATCAGTCGTACACTTGCCTTTTGCTTTGATCAGAAGTTTCAATCCTTTCAGATCAATTCCCTCCCAAGCAGAGAATGGATCAAGCAACTGCAAACGATCAGAAGTTGGAGACACATTTACCTGCACGTTACTTCCGTCTTCTGCCGGAGCCTGATATCCTGCGTCTTCAACTGCGAAACCGTTCTTCGGCAATTCATCGCCGGTTGGTTCATCGAGTTTAACTTTTTCGCCTTTTTCGTTGACAAGAAAATCTGTTAGCGGATTAAATGTAAGATCGCCCGCGATTGCCAATGCCGTTACTAATTCCGGAGACGCAACGAAAGCATATGTATTTGGATTTCCATCCGCGCGTTTTGCAAAGTTTCTGTTGAACGAATGAACGATCGTGTTCTTCTGTTGCTTCTCTGCTCCTACCCGATCCCACATTCCGATGCAAGGACCACAAGCATTCGTGAAAACAGTCGCACCCATTTCATTGAATGTTTTCAGGAATCCATCGCGCTCAATTGTGTAGCGAATTGTTTCTGAACCCGGATTAATACAATATTCAGATTTCGCTTTCAAATTTTTCGCAACCACTTGTTTCGCGATTGAAACGGCGCGTGAAATATCTTCATACGATGAATTTGTACATGAACCGATCAATCCAACTTCAATATTCGTTGGCCATCCGTTAGCAGCAGCAACTTCTTTCATCTTGCTGATTGGAGTTGCAAGATCAGGAGTAAATGGTCCATTCAAATGCGGCTCGAGTTCGGAAAGATTAATTTCAATTACTTCATCAAAATATTTTGTTGGATCTGCGTACACTTCCGGATCCGCAGTCAAATGTGCTTTCACTCCATTCGCAAGATCTGCAACTTCACTTCTTCCAGTTGCGCGTAAATAGCGTTCCATCGAAGCATCATATCCGAAAGTTGAAGTTGTAGCTCCAATCTCCGCGCCCATGTTACAAATGGTTCCTTTTCCTGTGCAACTCAACGCGATTGCGCCATCTCCGAAATATTCTACGATTGCGCCGGTTCCACCTTTCACTGTAAGAATTCCTGCAACTTTCAAAATCACATCCTTTGGTGCTGTCCAACCGCTAAGTTTACCAGTCAACTTTACACCAATTAATTTTGGAAATTTTAGTTCCCAAGGAAGTCCGGCCATTACATCACATGCATCTGCACCACCAACTCCAATCGCGATCATTCCTAATCCGCCTGCATTCACGGTGTGTGAATCTGTACCGATCATCAATCCACCAGGGAAAGCATAATTTTCCAAAACAACCTGGTGAATAATTCCCGCACCCGGCTTCCAGAATCCGATTCCGTATTTGTTGGAAACTGATGCAAGGAAATCAAAAACTTCTTTAC
>CAZBYM010000325.1:0-5250 GCA_964495745.1 uncultured Chryseobacterium sp.
AAATCCACCAACCATTTTTCAGTAGATTACCAATAATAGCAACAAATCCGCATGACCCGTATGAGAAGGGAAGATCGAAAGGTCTTCCCTTTTTTGTTACCATTAAGGAATTTTCGATTTTCGGGTGCGCAGAAAATGTTTGACGACAAGAACGAAAAGGATTATTGATGTCCAGAATACCAATGGTATAAATACTGAGTTGACAATGAGCTCGGGGTTTGTTAGAAAAGCTGCCAAAATAATTGGGCATGGGAACGCAACTCCGGGATCACCGCCGCTAGCCAATACACCAATACCACATATTAGCGCATAAATAAAAGCTCGCAACGGCAATCGGATTACAGTCTGGAATTTTTCGGTCCACTTCGGAACAAATTTCAACATCAAGTAAATGAAGAAAACGTAACAAACGAGCCCACCGTAAAACAAGAAATAATCCATTGACTTATTTTTTCAACTCAGCAATCTCCAGTAGTGACTAAATTATTTACGTTAAAATAACGAATATTCAACCGGCGTATTGCAATCAAGGTTTGGATCGTTTGCCCACTTTCTCCTCCAACGCATCCAATTCATCCAAGTCTTGCTGATCTTCTTTCTTCGCATCAACAGATTTCCTCTTCGTCTCAAACTTTGAGTAAACTTCACCAACAATTTTTTCCATTTCAGTATTACTTATACTGCCGCCATGACTGAGCAATTGCTTATCGTTTAGTGCAATAATCTTGTCAACGTTTTCTCTCCAGAAATTAATTGTAATATCTCTCCTGTTCCTCGCCCTTAATTCCGCTGTTTCCAGGAACACAGTAACAAAGCGGTTCAGGTTGTCCAACTCCTCATCCATCAGATAATTCTTCGCGATGAAAATATCCTGCTTGCGAACCACAGAACCTTTCCAGCTTGTAAGTGCCATGTTGGGTTTGTCTTCACTGGCACGATTCACAATTATTTCTGCAGCAGTTTTTCCGGTGATGGCAAACAACAACTTGTTCTGTGTTTCGGCATAAAACATCTGCGTAGATTTATCACTGCCATCATAATCGCTGCTCAATGCAAACAGATCTCTGACTTTTTGGTAGAATCGTTTTTCCGAAGCACGTATGTCCCGGATTCTCTCGAGAAGCTCGTCAAAATAATCTGGTCGGCCGTCGGGATTCTTCAGGCGTTCATCATCCATCACGAAACCTTTGATCATGTACTCCTTAAGGTTCCGGTTTGCCCATTGGCGGAACTGTGTGCCGCGTTTACCTCTCACCCTAAAACCAATTGCGAGAATCATGTCGAGGCTATAAAAAGCGACCTCGTAATTTTTGCCATCAGAAGCAGTTATCAAGTAATTCTTGACAACTGAATTTTCACCTAACTCCCTATCCTCCAGTATATTTATAATGTGCAGACTGACATTTTGCTTAGAGGTGTCAAAAAGTTCAGCAAGCTGGTTTTGGTTCATCCAAACGGAACCGTCCTTCGCCAACAAAGACACTGTCGCTTTCCCGTCCTGCGTATTATAAATGATGATATTCTGATCGCTATTCACAGGTGCAATTTACCAAAAGTTGAATTCAATTTCGACGATGGAATTCGGGAAGATTTCGTTTGATCAGTCATGCTCATCTCCGATTTCCCTATCGCTCGCAATGCCATCAAGTACGACTATCCCATTCTGGAAGCCATATGATCAATCTTTTCGGTAAGCGCCGAGTTTATCAGCAGACTCGGAGGTTTGCACTTCCATATCATCTAGATTTATTTCGCAACACAATTAAACATCCAATTAATTCCAAACTTATCCGTACAACTTCCAAAATATGCGCCCCAGAATGCATCAGCCAATTCCATGGTTACAACTCCTCCGGCTGAAAGTGCGTCGTATAGTTTTTTGGTTTCTTCACGTGTGTCGGGCTCGAGATTTATGTGAATATTATTTCCCTTGTTCACTGTGAATCCCATTGACTCGGGCGCATCTGTTCCCATGATTTTATGGCCGCCAAGAATTATTAGCTCAATGTGCATCACTAAATTTTTATCCGCGTCAGGCATCGCTGGCATTCCTTCCATTGGCGGCATATCGCCAAAGCGCGCAATTCCCGGTCCACCGAACTCTCCGCCGAAAATGGATTTATAAAAATTGAATGCTTCCTCTGTGTGTCGAGGGAAATTTAGATAGGTGCTTACTGCCGACATGTAGCTTACTAGTTAAGGTTAATGACTAATTATCGTTCACTTGGATTGTTAATGTTGTTTTCCTTTGAAGGATCTTTTTTGAATGGAAAAACAAACTGCTTCACAAATCCTTTCGGGAATTTAACATCACCAAGTCCTGTACTTTCAGGCCACGTCTTTCCCATTGGATAATACGTACCAAACATCATATCAATAAAAGGAAAATGAATAGCGAAATTTTTATCGTACGCTTTTGGTTCTGCCGAATGATGCCAATGATGGTATTGCGGAGTTACAAACACATAACGCAGAAAACCAAAATTAATTCGCGTGTTTGCATGCGCCAACACTGCTTGAATGGCAACAATCACAATGTACGTTGTAAAAACTGCTGAACTGAATCCGCAAATGTAAAGCGGCAAAAACGAAACAGCGCGCACCACAATCATATCCACAAAATGCGTACGCGATCCTGCCAGCCAATCAATATCTTTCGTTGAATGATGAACAGAATGAAATCTCCAGAGATATGGAATTTTGTGAAAACAAAAATGTCCTGTCCATTGGAATAAATCCGAAACAAACAAGGCGAGCAACAATTGTGGGATAAACCAAATTCCCTGCACCCATTCCTGAAATCCATCCAATCCTGCTCCAGAGAAAAGCGCAACTGCCGGTAACTGGACTAGCACACCAGTAACTTGAATCAGTAAGTGACTAATTACAAAGTACACTAAGTCTGTTCTCCATTCTGCGTGAAATTTTGTTTGCTCTAATCGCTTGGGTAAAAACAATTCAATTGGAATGAAAATAAATGCAGAAATGAGAATGTCAAGTAAAAGCCAATCCAATCCGAGTGTGAATGATTTTGAATCAATTGCTTGTTGTTCCGGCAATCCTGATCCGACCAAAATCGTCGCGCCAATAATTAATATACCAAAGAAACCGAGTTTGGTTTTCTTGCTTAAGATGAAACTTGTAATCGCGAATAAAAATGACAAGGCGAGCACACCAAGCATTACCCATTTGATTAGGTTTGGCTTGTACAATTTTCGAAAATCTGCAGTTGTTAAATATTCAGGGAAATACGCGCAGATTGTTCCGCCCAAGCAAACGATTGCCAAGAAAATAGACAAGTATCCGCTGATTTTTCCTTCACCGATTTTGAGGCGCTTGTTCTCTGACATAATCGAATAATGTTGTTCTGCTTCCCGACAAATATATCACAGGTTTTTGCATATCCAATGGCTAGCTTCTTAGTCTGTGATGAGCATTTTCTATACTTTTACACGTGTTCATCTCCGGCTTCTCCATTGTCCGCAATGCAATCAAATACGATTACCCGATCGTAGAAGCAATTCGTTCGATACTTCCGCTTTGTGATGAGTTTGTTGTTGCTGTCGGAAAATCTGATGATGACACGTTGAACCTGATTCGCGGCATCAACGATACCAAAATCAAAATCATCGAAACCGTTTGGGACGATTCACTTCGCGAAGGCGGAAAAGTTCTCGCAGATGAATCCAACAAAGCGTATGCTGCAATTTCCGAAAACGCAGATTGGTGTTTTTACATTCAGGGCGATGAAGTGATTCACGAACAATTTCTTCCGGCAATTAAAAGTGGAATGCAGAAATGGAAGGATGATAAGAATGTAGAAGGATTGCTTTTCGATTACAAGCACTTTTATGGTTCATACGACTACGTTGGTGATTCACGCAAGTGGTACCGAAAAGAAATTCGCATCGTGCGAAAGAACAACACAATTCGTTCGTACAAAGACGCACAAGGATTTCGTCACACAGATGGTTCAAAGTTGAAAGTAAAACAAGTTGACGCAACAGTTTTTCATTATGGTTGGGTAAAACCACCTGAAGCACAACAAGCGAAACAACAGTCGTTTCATAAAATGTGGCATGACGATAATTGGATGAAAGAGAATGTGCCCGCTGTTAACGAATTTGATTATTCACAGATTGATTCACTTTCGAAGTTTGAGGGCTCACATCCCCAGGTGATGAATGAACGGATTCAAAAAATGAACTGGAAGTTTTCGTTTGATCCAACGAAGAAAAAGTGGGGAGTGAAAATGCGTTTGTTGATGTTTATTGAGAGAGCAACCGGAATCAGGATTGGGGAATACAAGAACTATACACTTTTTTAACCACTTAGGCACATAGTTCACATAGGTTTCACTTAGAGCGAATTGCAACTAAGTGTTCAAGCGAAGCGTCTTAGGTGACCTTCAGTTTCTAAGTGGTGAAAAATCACCTTTTCACTTTTCCATCTCCCTCAAATACGCAATCAAATCCGTTCGCGGCAATTTATCTGTCACACCAGCCGCACGAAACATCGTAATCAATTGCCCGCGGTGAAACGTACTGTGATTCATGCAATGCATAATAATGTTGCCGTTTGTTTCCTTGTATACCGTACCATCGAGCGTACTGAAAGAGCAGATAGCTAAATAAAAAGTATCTGGTTGATCGGCGAGAAATTCCACCCAACTCTGTGAACTTAAAATCAGTTCACTTGTTGCATGCTCAATGTTCAATGTTTTGCTGGGCCAATCGGTAGGTGAATTTCCACGCATCCTTTCGATCCAGATGTGTTGCGCATTCACGATATGGAAAATTGTTTCGCGTATACTCGTAAAACTACTTACTACTTCTTTATCGAGTATTGAATTATCTTGAGCGTTCAGAAATTCGACAATGGTTTTGTTTGCCCAAAGATTGTACTTCACATACATGGTGAAGTTTTCCGCGAAAGGAGTAGTTGATTTCATTCAGCAAAAATACCAACCTTCCGGTTGATCACGCGCACTCCATCAGAAACTTCGATGAAATAAATTCCGGCGCTCATATTCCCGGTAGTAAAAAGTGTTGGCTGACTCTGAATAACTTCTTGCGAATAATAAACACTTCGGCCAGCAGCATCTACCACGTTAACAGAAACGTTCGAACCTTCTGCCGCAAGAACGCTCACGTTTATTTGTCCGCCGTAAGCCACAACCGAGAGAATATCCAGAGTTGGATTCTCGTCACTGGAAACAACACGTACAGGGCTGTACTCGAAATGACCATT
>CAZBYM010000326.1:0-5234 GCA_964495745.1 uncultured Chryseobacterium sp.
GGCGCTGTAATTATTGCAGGAATCAGCGTTTTTGGAATTTCGAAAATCGTCCTCAACAATTATCTTATTGAAGGATTAACGAGAAAAGATGAATTGCGTCAGGACTTTGAATTCTTTGAGAAGAATTACTCCGGCGTACGGCCATTTGAAATTCTTATCACGCCAAGCGATTCTAATTCTAACTTGTGGAATCCTGCGGAAATGCGAGCGCTTGATCGGCTTGAATCCTATTTGAGAAAAGACTTCGGAGTTGGATTTATTATTTCGCCTGCAACCATGGTGAAAGGAATGAATAAAGCCTTGAACAATGGAAGTCCGGAATATTTTGTGATGCCGCAAAGTGATGAAGATATTATTTCTTTAACCGATCAGCTTGAACAATACAAGAAGCGAAAGGAGATGAAAAATCTCATCACAACCGATGGCAAACAAGGCCGCATCACAGGAAAAATGCCTGACATTGGCAGCAAGGTTTTCATTGAACGTTCAAAAGCAATGGACGAGTTTATGAATCGTGAACCAATGATGAAACCCATTGATGCACATCTTACCGGAGCCGCATTAATGCTCGACAAAAACAATAAATATCTTGTCGACAATACGCTTCAAGGTTTATTGCTTTCCGTTCTTGCTGTGGCGTTGATTAGCGCAATTATTCATCGCAATTGGAGAATGATGTTGATTGCAGTTATTCCGAATCTTTTTCCAATTGTTGTGATCGGAGGAATAATGGGTTTCTGTGGAATCGAAATGAAGTCAGCAACGTCCATTATTTTTTCAATCGCTTTCGGTATTGCAACTGACGACACGATACATTTTCTCGCGCGTCTTAAACTGGAAATGAGTAAAGGAAAACCTGTTCTCTATTGCATTAAACGATCATTTCTCTCTACAGGAAAAGCTGTAATTGTTACCTCGTTGATTTTATGTGGAGGGTTTTTCTCCCTAATTACTTCGGGATTTGAAAGCACGTTCTACTTCGGATTGCTCGTGAGTATCACTCTTTTTGTTGCTGTGCTTACTGATTTGTTGTTGTTTCCTCTTTTGGTTGTGTGGCTGATAAAAGACAAGAAGGAAGTGGTCAGGAGTCAGTAGTCGGTGGTCGGTAGCAGGATAGAAATTCATAACTCTGTACCAACAAAATTTCTTGATGAGAAGCACTGCCGTCTACTGCCGACTGCCTCACTCTACAACCGGAACATTCACAACAATCTCGTCCTTCCGATCCTTGCGCTTGATTTTCACTGGCACTCCACCGTAAACGCGAGCATTAATAGATGTATCCCAACCCGTGCAGAAAACATAATATTCACCCCACTTGACATTCTCTATGTGAATATGATCTTCGCCAACTTCTCCAACAAATAATGCATCATAATCATGTGTTGGATCGGAAGGCATGTCCTGGGTGTTGAACTTAATAAATACACTATCCCGATATGCGCCTGTGCTTACGATTGGAGTTCCATGATGCGCCGGTTTTATGACAAGAATCGCGTCACCATCCAACCCTTCCTTGGCACAACCTGCGGCAAACAAAACAATAAGTGCAACAGGCAAAATAAATTTTTTCATGATGTTGTGATTACTCGAAAATAAAATTACGACATAAATTGCAATTTCAATTTGTCATTTTCGCCAGCACAAGCACAAATGCGGGATTCACTATCAGTGGGCCAAATACGGGATCCTTCTCTACGCGCTTACGATCATTGAACCCTAGCGAAACAGCCTGATCCATACTCAAAATTGCTAAATCTCCCATGTTCAAACGCGCATACAATCCGGCCTGTAAATAAGCCCATTCACAATTTGTTGGGTCAACAATGCTGTACACTTTTACAAGTTTCTCTGCAGCGTGAAGATTGTTCATACTGAATGCCTGATTGCAATACGTATAACACAACAAACTCGTATAACCTCGCAAACGCTGACGCATGAATTTCTCCGCACCAACTTTCTTTGTCTCAAAATAGCTATCCGCATTCTGACGCCACCAGATTGTATCGTGAGATAAAACGGATTCACTCAAAACTTTTTGTAAATCATTTTCCTGTTCTTCAATATCCGACCAATGCGACTCTTCATTTTTAACACAAGAAGGCGAATCAAATTTCTTCAAACGTTCTTCAAGAAGTCCAATTCCGCTAAGATTTTTTTCTGCACGGATTGCCGACTCAAGCAAGTTGAATTCTAACAAGCAACTTACTTGTTTCAACAAATCACATTCTTCTAACACATTCGCTGTAAGAGAATCCGACATCACTTGTAAATTACCAGAAGCTGCTTGTCCCGGTTGATACAGAGAAACCATAAGCATTGCATTTTCCATTGTTGAGACTGGCGGCCACTCGTGTTTCCCGTCAAATACAAGAAGCTCATGCAAGCCTGCCTCAGAAGTTAGCGCAGTTCCAAATTTTTTCATCTCCAGGTAATTCATGTCGCCAAGTCCTGCCACACCAACATACGCTCGTGGAGCAAGAGATTGCGGTGGAGTTGCAGAACAACAAATTACTCCTGTAATATCCATTCTTGAAAGTGCAGTTCCTCCGGCAATTCTCGCTCCACCAGAGAATCCCGCCAAATAAACACGTGCCCCATCAATATTAAATCGGGCTTTCACATCATTCACAAGTTCATTCGCCCCGTTGATTGCGGCATTCGCTTCCATTCCGTTCTTCGTGTAATTCGATCCAACCAGAATGAAATCCCATTTATCAGCTAGACCTTTGTATTTTTCCAACGGAACTTTTCCATTTCCATCCGGAGAGAACAGGATCAGAACCGGATAAAGTGAATCAGCCGAGTGATTTTTCGGAAGGTAAACCACATACGGATTCGCCACATTTAATTTGCAACTCAAAGCCGTGATGTTTCCTGCAGTAATTGCAATCTGATCGGCGGCTACCGCAGTGCTATCCTGATCAGGCCTTTCACTATTGTCAGTTCCGCAGGAGAATAACAGGCAAGCCGAAAGAAAAAGAAGAATCCTCATGGTATAAAGTTAAGGTATTGGCTGCATCTTCTTAATTTAGGACGATTTATGCGCTATAAAACTCATTCACTCTTCTTTCTAACGGCTTGTACGCTTGGCTTGTTGTCTTGTGACAATAACAAACAAGAGATCAAAGCATGTTTTCCATGGGTCGTAGATTCTACTGGACTTGGAGTCGTCCAATTGGTAGATCCAATGATCGGAACCGGAGGACACGGCCACACTTTTCCGGGTGCTACAGCGCCATTTGGAATGGTGCAGCTCAGTCCGGACACACGCATTGATGGAAGTTGGGACGGATGTTCCGGTTATCATTACGATGATTCTGTGATTTACGGTTTCTCGCACACACATTTAAGCGGAACAGGTTGCAGCGATTACGGAGATGTAATGCTCATGCCTGGCGTAGACGAACTACGCTTCACAAATGGATCAGATGGAAATCCGGGATACGCGAAACGTTTTAGTCATGAGAACGAAGTGACTGAAGCAGGCTATTACAAAGTAACTCTTGAAAATGAAGTCACTTGTGAAATGACGGCTTCGCCACGCGTTGGTGTCCACAAGTATTCTTTTCCTGACAATAAAAATGTCTGGCTGATACTCGACATGGCGCACCGCGATGAAGTTCTCGAATGTGAGATTGAAATTATAGATGATCACACGATTCGCGGTAAAAGATTTTCTAAAGCATGGGCAACGAATCAGCAACTTTGGTTTTATGCGGAATTTTCAGTCCCGTTCCGTCATAGTTTCTGGAGTGTTGGCGAAAGATTTGGCGGTGACACTTCTTCAGCGAAGGATCTGAAAATAATGTTTGAGCTGGCCAACAATCCGCAGGAGCCGGTTGAGGTAAAAGTTGCTTTGTCGCCGGTAAGTTGGGAAAATGCAAAAATCAACATGGAAGTTGAAACAGGCGGAATGAATTTCGATGCAGTGAAAGCAAAAGTGCAGCGTAATTGGGATGCAGAATTGTCACGAATTGAAATTGAAACTCCTGACGAAAGCAAGAAGACGATATTCTACACCGCGCTTTACCATTGCTTCATCGCACCGAATGTCTATTGCGATGTGAACGGAGATTATCAAGGAATGGATCACAAAGTGTATCGTGACACAGTTCATCAGCGTTACACCGTATTCTCATTGTGGGATACGTATCGCGCTTTGCATCCGTTGTTCACCATTGTTCAACAAAAACGCACGAACGATTTCATCAATACGTTTCTGCAGATTTACAAAGAGAGTGGTCGCTTACCTGTTTGGGAACTTTCTTCGAACGAAACGGATTGTATGATTGGTTATCACAGTGTGTCTGTCATTGCTGATGCGTGGATGAAAGGAATTGTAGACTACGACACAACACTTGCGCTTGAAGCCATGATTGCTTCTGCAATGGAAAATCGTGCAGGATTGGAATCGTATCGTAAGTGCGGATTTATTCCCGGAGAATTGGAAAGCGAATCCGTTTCGAAAACCCTGGAATACGCTTACGACGATTGGTGCATTGCACGTTGCGCGGAACGATCGGGAAAAGAAAAAACAGCAAAGTATTTTTATCGTCGTTCAAACAATTGGAAAAATCTCTACAATCCTGAAACCGGATTTTTACAAGCGAGAATGAACAATTCATTTGTTACACCATTTACACCTTCCGAAGTAAATTTCCATTATACGGAAGCGAATGCATGGCAATACAGTATGGCGGTGCAGCACGATATACCCGGATTGATCAGACTTCATGGCGGTGCAGCAGCCTTTGAAACGCATTTGGATAGCCTCTTCAGTACTTCTTCGAAAACAACCGGTAGAGATCAGGCAGATATTTCAGGTTTGATCGGACAATACGCCCACGGAAATGAACCAAGTCATCACATGGCGTATTTGTACACTTTTATTGGTAAAGGATGGAAGACTCAGAAGCTGGTTCACGAAATCTGCAACACACTTTACACCGACAAGCCTGACGGACTTTGTGGCAATGAAGATTGCGGACAGATGAGCGCGTGGTATGTTCTCAATTCTGTTGGGTTCTATCCTATCACACCAGGAGGCAGTATGTTTTGTTTCGGATCACCACAATTCGACTCGACAAAAATTTACTTGGAAAATGGGAAGACATTCCAATTCAATACAAAGAACATTAATATAAATAATCCTTACACAGTGATTGCTCTAAATGCTCCTTTAGATTTAAGCCCTAAAGGCAGAATCTTGTTTTCCGAAATCTTGGAGGGCA
>CAZBYM010000327.1:0-5232 GCA_964495745.1 uncultured Chryseobacterium sp.
CTGCGAGACAACGCCAGGTAATTTCACCACCCATGTTATGCGACGCTGAAAGATTGCCTGAAAAAGCAAAAATTCCAGCCAGCAAAATTACTATGTACCTAATGGTCAGCCTGTTCGAACGCATTGATATGCACTATCCCATAAAGATACGATGAAAAACATGTCCCAACTCACATTTTCATAAGTGGCTAACTTATTGAAAATCAGCCGCTATGTAGTTCAAGAATGCATTGAATTCACGTTCATCAGAACGCTTGAGACGAGAAAGTGTTTCAATTTTGGATCGAGCATCTTCTACATCAAGATTCAATGCGAGAAATAAAAGCAGAAAATTGTCGTCAGCAATCGAGTTCTCGCCGCAATAACGATCACGCGCAATCCGGATTGCCTCTGCTCTGATTCCTAAAAACTCTTCGCGAATACAAGCAGTAATTTTCGCACTTAGAATTGATGGATCAGGAAAAAGTTTTTCGTCGGGACGGATTTTCCAAGTGATTCGTGAATCTGTAAACTTTTTCAAAGTTGAAACAGAACTTCGATACGATTTCGACTTCTGCATTTTCGCAAATTCCTTCTCCGCAAGTTCAGCAAGTTTTGCATCATCAGAACGGAATCCCATTTTGTAATAGAACCAATATGCTCCCGATTGAATTCCTTCGGGATTATCTTTTCCAAATTGATATGGCTCGACGCTGAATGCATTTACTCCGTAATACTGATGATACACACGAAGCAATTGCAAAATGATCAACGCAGATTCGCCTCCGCGAAAAGGTTCGAAAATATTAATACCGAAAAGCGCACGATTTCCAAAAATCCACGAACCACCGTATGCCAGTGGAATTCCGTTTTTGAAAAGTACATATCCGATGTACGACTCAAGAGGCATTCTTCGTTCCGCCTGCATGCTGAACAATGCCACGCTTACTCCGCGCTCGAGATGAAAAAGCGTAACTCCATTCACGTCACAAACTGTCACAGGATCAGTTTCGCGATTTAAAGTTGCAAGCATACACATGGAATGCAGAATCAGATGTTGCGACTGCTCAGGCTTCAACTTCACCCGTGTTTTCAACTTTCTCCCAATTACTTCCAGCGGATCCGGCTTTCTGATTAATTCCTTGTGCGAAAAAATAGTTTTCATGATTCCTCTCGCAGAAGAGCGATCAGGAATACTTCCATCGAGACGAATTCCCGCAAAAACTTTCAGATTGTCGAACAATTGATCGCGAAGAGCAGGTTGCATGATGTCTTGCTCCATACAAAGAAGAATTTTCTGCAACTGATCTTCGTTTCCGAACAAAGCAGAAATCATTTCTTCATTCACAACTTCGGTATACAAAACCTCAAACTCGCTTTCCGGAAGAAAATGTTTCAGAATTTCACCAGCAGGAGCAGCATCTTCGGAGAATGAATGCAGAAACAACGCCGAACTACTTTCACGCATTAATTTATTCAACAATGGAAAAGTGAATGCACCATGAACTTCGGTTCCAGCTAATCCTGTATTGACAAGTGGTTCACCGCGAAGCTTGGTGTATTTCAAAAACTCATTGGTGATTAGATAAAAATTCTTGAGCAGCAAATCTGCACGAACATACAATGCTTTTGTTGGAGGATACGCAGCAAGCAACAACAGAGCATCATGAAATCCAACCAACGTATTTGTACTCGAGAATTTCGCGGCACGTGCATCATCCAGATATGCAGTTACTTTTTTGTGATCACAGGATAAAATGTGCTCGCGA
Organism: uncultured Chryseobacterium sp.; assembly: GCA_964495745.1. GTDB lineage: Bacteria > Bacteroidota > Bacteroidia > Palsa-965 > Palsa-965. Next base: position 1,749 of record CAZBYM010000327.1, read on the forward strand.
AGTGATGAAATGTGGCTTGGGGTGAGTTTCATTTGGGAAACTAAGGTATGAAACCTGAACTACTTAAAATCCCCCGCCACCAATTCCACCAAATCTTCCTTCTTCCAATATTTCTGCGCTAGTTCACGAATCGATTGAGCAGAAATTGTGCGGATAGTTTCGAGATAACGATCGTAATAATCGTAACCAAGCTTGTAACCAATCAAAGCCCGCTTGCGATCGGCCATCGAGAAAGGTCCGTCGGTGCTTCGCAGAAATACTCCTGTCATGTAATTGCGAACGAGTTCCAATTCTCCTTCGGGAACTAAATCCTGTTGCAGCTTTTCGATTTCGAAATAGATTTCCTTCAACGTTGGCTGAGTGAACTCTACTCCTACTTCTGTAGAAATGTAGAAATATCCGCTGTCCATTTGCGAAACAAGTCCGGAACCAATTCCATACGTATACCCTTTGTCTTCACGGATATTCGCCATGAGTCGCGAACCGAAATATCCTCCAAGAACACTATTCACAACTTGCATCGCTGGGAAATCAATGTGCTCACGATTGAATAAAATTCTTCCTACACGAATAGCAGATTGAATTGCTCCATCTTTTTTTACGAGATGCTCCCGCTGTGTTGTTGTAATAGGAGTTGAATGTTCAGGAGATGAACCGTCGTTTCTCACCCAATCTTTACCACCAAAATGTGCATCGAGTTTTGAGATAAGATCTGCAGGGACACATCCTGAGACCAGAATATTCGCATTTCCTGCGTGATAATACTCGTGATGGAAATCGAGAATTTCTTGGCGTGTGATGCGATCGAAATGTGAAAGTTGAGTTGATCTTCCGTACATGTGATTTTCGCCGTACAAAAGCTCTGTGAATCGTCTTCTTGCAAGAGTAGAAACTTTGTCGGTATCGACGATGAATTTTTGCTTTCTATTGGAAAGATAAACCGACAAATCATTCTCAGGAAATGAAGGATTGAACAACATATCTTTCACAATCGCCAACGATTCATTGAGGTACTTGTTCAAGGTCCACAATGTGAACGATGCCTGATCAGCGGTAACTTCCGATTCGATAAACGCTCCATAGAAGTCGAGTTCCTCTGCAATTTCTATCGCACCTTTGGTTGTCGTTCCTTCGTCGAGCATGTCATTTACTGCAGAAGCCACCATCGGATAATCACGAAAGCGCAGGCCTGCTTTGAAAATGAATTCTATTTTCATCACTTCTTGCGTTCCTGCATTCACCACGTGAACGGGCAGACCGTTGCTGAGTTTGTGATCTACAGCTTGCTGCAAGTGGACTTTTGTTACTTCGCGGAATTCGGGAGCAATATTTCGGTTGATAAGAGTCATTTTGAAATAATTTTCGATTTGCAATTTTCAATTTTCCACAACTCACGCGACCTGCTAAATTTCAAAAATCTGCGTAATCCGCGTAATCTGTGGCTAATAAAAGCATTTGTTTGCTAACTCAACTTCCGTTTATAATGCAAAGTCGAACAATTCGTCTTCCTGAAAACTTCTTTCGCCACATTGCGAATTTCCTCCGGAGTTACGCGCATATATTGCTGAATTTCCGTGTTGATTTTATTCGCATCGCCCATCAACTCATAGAAAGCAAGATTCATAGACTTGTCAAGAATTCCCATCTCCGCAAACAAGAGCGACGACTCAACTTTATTTTTCACTTTCTGCAATTCACGATCAGTAACTAAATCATCCTGCAAGTGTTTCAACTCCGCGAAGATTGCAGCTTCACCTTGTTCAGTCGTTGTACCTTCATTCACTTTCCCAGACACAACAAAAGTTCCTTTGTCGCTATCACCCATTACGAATGCGTTGATCTCACTGAACAGGCGATCTTCTTTCACGAGTTTGTTGTAAAGTCGAGCAGAATTTCCTCTCGACAAAATATCCGAAATCAAATCCATCGCAGGGTATTCCGCATCACTTCGGGCGCACATGTGAAAATTCAAATACACTCCATCAAATGGAACATCGCGTTCAACTGTTTCGCTGCGGTATTCTTCCTGACGTGGCTCAACGGGTAAATTGCGAACATGTTTTTCTCCACCAGGAATTGGCTCAAACCATTTTTTCGCCAGTGCTTTCACATCTTCCGTTTCTACTGGTCCGGCAACAACCATTACAGCATTTTTAGGACAATAATATTTATTGAAAAATGCTTTCACGTCATCCATCACCGCATTTTCAATATGAGAAATTTCTTTCCCGATAGTTGACCATCGATACGGATGCACCTTATACGCAAGCGGACGAACGAGCAACCAAACATCTCCGTACGGCTGATTGAGATAGCGTTGTTTGAATTCTTCAATAACCACACTTCGCTGCACTTCGAGACTTTTCTCTGAGAAAGCAAGACTTAACATTCGATCAGACTCGAGCCACATTGCTGTTTCCAGATTTTCGGCAGGTAAAGTCAGGTAGTAATTCGTGATATCGTTTGTAGTGAATGCATTATTTTCTCCTCCTACGCGCTGCAATGGCTCGTCATACGACGGAATATTCACTGATCCGCCAAACATCAAATGCTCGAACAAGTGAGCGAATCCGGTTTTGTTTTCATCTTCATCACGAGCTCCCACATCGTAAAGAATATTTACACAAGCCAAGGGAGTTGCTTCGTCTTTGTGAACAAGAACTTTCAGGCCGTTGGAGAGAGTGAATGTGTCGTATTTTATCATATTTAACCGCAATTAATTTTTCAACCGCAAAGACGCAAAGGACGCAAGGAAATTCAACACTTGCGCTCCTTGCGCCCTTGCGGTTAATTATATTATGAAATTTTTTCGCGTTGAGCCGAGAATTCGACCATCATGTTCCTCGCAATGTCACCAGCAGGCAATATTTCATCAAACATCGCACTCACCTGCCCGATTTCAAGTTCACCTTCATTCATATCACCTTCGAACATCCCTTTTTTTGCACGCGCACGTCCGAGAATCTGTTTTTGTTCTTCAGGTGAAGCACCACGCAGTTCTGCAGCCTGAATTTCTTCGAAGAATTTATTTTTGAGAAGTCGCACCGGAACAAGTTGCTTCATCGTAAGTTTCGTATCCCCTTCATTGCTGTTTATCACGGCTTGTTTGAATGCATCATGCGCTGATGATTCTAATGAGGCTACGAAACGTGATCCAACCTGAACAGCTTCTGCTCCTAAGGCAAAAGCAGCTAACATTTGTCGTCCATTTCCAATTCCACCTGCAGCGATCACAGGAATTTTCACCGCATCACAAACCGACGGAATTAAAACCAGGGTTGTTGTTTCTTCACGACCATTATGGCCGCCCGCTTCAAAACCTTCTGCAACAATTGCATCGACTCCAGCTTCTTCAGATTTCATTGCAAACTTCGTATTCGCTACTACATGCACAACAATAATTCCCCGCTCTTTCAAAAATCCAGTCCAGGTTTTTGGATTTCCGGCTGAAGTGAAAACAATCTTCACTCCTTCTTCGACAATA
>CAZBYM010000328.1:0-5190 GCA_964495745.1 uncultured Chryseobacterium sp.
GAAAAGATTGTCATCGATAGTTTGACCTGTTACACTATTCACGAACAGATTTCCGTATCCAAGATTTTCTGCCGCTGTCCAGACTTTGCTTACTACATCTGACGCGTAATACATTGATGTTCCTTCGCGAGGGAAAATCGCACCTTTCGCTCCAACCATGTCGAGAAGAATTCCGTAGCGGACTGATTTTACATATTCCGGTTTGATTGCCTGCGCCCAATATTGCGAACCAAGACACCATGTTTCATTCGGGCCGCCCGGTTTTCCATGATCTTCTGCATCTACGAAGAGAAAATCAACGCCGATGTTCGGATCTTTTTCTCCAATGACTCGCGCGATTTCAAGAAGAACTGCAACTCCACTTCCGCCATCATTTGCGCCATCAATAGGTTTACCGAAATAGGCGCTGTCCAAATCGCGATCAGCAATATGACGTGTGTCCCAGTGAGCAACAAGTAATATGCGATCCGTCCGTTCGGGTTTGTATTGACCCATGATGTTTTTCATTGTGATCGTTGTTCCTGTGTACAACGTTGCAGGAGATTCGTAAAGCACAACGGAATGTCCAAACGATTTCAGTTTCTCTACAATGTAATTTCCGCACGCAGTATGTCCCGGACTTCTCGGCACACGCGGTCCAAATTCGACTTGCGTTTTAACAAAATTGTAAGCGGAATCTGCATTGAAAGCCGGCGAAGGAATGCGCGGAACTTTAACGACAAAAGTGTCCGTGTCATTGACTATTGGATCGTCCGGCCCACAGCTGGAAAATTGGAAATTGAAAATCAGTGCCAGTAAAATTACCAGCGAAGCAACTAATTTTTTCATGATTTCACCTCCCACGACGTGCCATCTTTTCCATCTTTCAGGACGATGTTTAGTTTTCCAAGTTCATCACGAACTAAGTCGGACGTTGCAAAATCCTTTTTCACTCGTGACTCCGCGCGGATTTTGATAATCAGCTGCATGAGACCGTCGGTAGCACTTCCGGAATTTTCGGCAACATCATCTTTCAATCCGAGAACGTCGAAAATAAAATCGTGTATGGTTTGTTTGAGCGATGCAATATCTTGTGCTGTCAATTTCTCTAGTCCATCGCGTGAGGAGTTAATCACTCGGACTCCATCAAACAATTCTGCAATGAGAATCGGTGAATTCAAATTATCATTCATCGCATCGTAGCAACGTTGACGCATTGCATTCACATCATAAGACGATTTTTCTGCTGGAACAATTTTATCAATCGTGCGCAAAGCTTCCATCAATTTGCGGAATCCTTTTTCGGAACCGGTCAATGCTTCGTTTGAAAAATCGAGTGTGCTTGAATAATGCGTTTGCAATCCGAAGAAACGAATTGTCATTGGAGAATATCCTTTATCCAGCAACGGATGTTTATCGCCCATGATCGCTTCATATGGTGAAGCAGAAGGAGATGACGGATCCAATTTTCTTCCAGTGAATAATTCTATTGGAAGAAAAGAATTCCCCAGTGACTTCGACATTTTCTGTCCATTCACCGTGAGCATATTCGTGTGCACCCAATATTTCACCGGTGTTGTTGGAACTTGTCCTGAGCCTGTCGAAGGGCAACAACCGATGTTTTGCGCAATTTCATTCGTGTGATGTGTAGGAATCAAATCCATTCCACCGCCATGAATGTCAAATGTATCTCCAAGATATTTTCTGCTCATTGCAGAACACTCAATATGCCATCCTGGAAAACCTTCTCCCCACGGAGAATTCCAACGCATAAGATGCTCCGGTTTTGCTTTTTTCCAAAGTGCAAAATCGAGACGACCTTTTTTCTCTTCTTGTCCGTCGAGATCGCGTGTGTTTTCCAATTGATCTTCTAACGAACGACCGGATAGCGCGCCGTATGAATGTTTCTTCGCGTATTTTTCAACGTCGAAATAAATTGTTCCGTCTTTCTCGTATGCAAAACCATTTTTCATGATGGCTTGTGTCATTTCGAGTTGCTCGATGATATGTCCTGTCGCAGTGGGTTCGATACTCGGTGGCAACGTGTTCAACATCGACATCACTTCGTGAAATCCTACGGTGTAACGCTGCACAATTTCCATTGGATCAAGTTGAGCCAAACGGGCTTTCTTCGCGATTTTATCTTCACCAACATCTGCGTCACTTTCAAGATGTCCTACATCCGTCACGTTGCGCACATATCGAACTTTGTATCCAATAAATTTCAAATACCGGTACAAGAGATCAAACGAAATGAACGTGCGACAATTTCCAAGATGTACATCACTATAAACTGTTGGTCCGCACACATACAATCCTACGAACGGTGGATCGAGTGGAGTGAAGAGTTCTTTCTTGCGGGAGAGTGTGTTGTAGAGATGGAGTTGTTGCATAAAAAGTTCCGGGTTCAAAGTTTCCGGTTTCGGGTGCTTGTTCACCTCTGTTCCGCGCGGTCTGACAAGTCTTCTTCGAAGCATTATTGTCAGACTGAGCGGAGTCGAAGGTTGACAATAGGCAAAGTTAACAGATTCAATGGAGTAGGAGAGTGGTCGAAGCGGCTAATAATCGTTAACGGTTTTCATCCGTGGGAAGCGGCGCATCACCTACATACTTCCCGTCTTTGTACCATTTGATCTGCGTGAGCAAACCATCGTTGTCGTAGATGTACTCTTTTCCATTCACCAATTTTCCATTCACGCATTCGCCAATTACATGTGGACCGCATGGTGGAGCCGGCTTTGGAATAGGTAGTGGCTCTGGATTGGTGCTACGAATCACTTCTTTCGGAGGATGTTCAATGGAATAGGCGCTGTCTATGTAATAGTCCTCGCGACTTAACGAACCATCTTCATAATACTCTTTCTTCCAAATTTCTTTTCCGTTTTGGTAATTCACGATCAGCTGAATTTTCCCTTTCGGCGACCAGTAATACGAAAGTCCATTTCGCTTACCGAGCGAATCAAACTGAAAGTGCATTCGAAGTGTATCAGTGTCGTAAAATAATTTGTACTCGCCACACCAACGGTTGCGATTAAAGGTGCCGATTTCCTCGATGTGTCCATTTTCATAGTAGAGCGTACACAATCCATTCGGCCTGTTGTTTATGTAGAGCGCTTTTAATCTCAAAGTTCCGGTAGCATGATACTGATACCACAAACCTTCTTTATTGTTATTAACGTAATTTCCTTCTTCGTATTTCTGATCAGGTTTGAAGTTGGGATTCTTCGCCATCGCACCCGTAATAATCCAATGCCCTTGCTTTTTACCTGCGGAATCAATACGATTTAGTGTGTCGTCAATTCCTGCGAAAAGCAAATTCGAAAACAAGTACAACGAAATAGCGAACAGAAATTTCATGTGATTGCCTTGAAGAAATATTTGAATGAGATTCTCGCGAATACAATTTTGCTAAAAAACCGCGTCGGATAAAACCAAAATGTAAGGTTTATGCTCAGTGCGTTTCAATGAGCCATCTTCTCGGTAAATTTTATATTCACCTCCCCAGCCGTTGAATTGCCACATGCCTTCTTCACACAACTTTCCACTTGGATAATACGTTTTCGCAGGACCATCAATTCTTCCGTTCTTCCAAGTGAATTCAGTCCACAAGGTTCCATCGCGGTAATATTTTTTTGCGATGCCATCTGGAATTCCTCTTGAATAGTTCATTTCCATATATAGCAAACCATCGTTGTAATAGTATTTTGCACCGCCGTGTAGTAGGTCAGATTTGAAATTCATCCAGGCTTTTTTGATTCCGCCTGGGTTATATTCAACCCATTCACCTTCCCGATTACTGTTTAAATATGTACCCGTTTTAACTACTGCTTGAGCATATCCATAGTCATCACGTTTGCACATTTGCGCTGTAATTATCCAATTGCCTTGACGAAGGCCACTGGCATCAACCCAATTCCAAGTTGTATCAACTTTCGCAAACGCTTCCTGTGAATTCGAATTCACAATGAAAGTTGAAATCGTAAAAAATGTAAGGAAAAATCCGGTGAAGAAAACGCGTGTTTTCATGGGGTGTTGCTTTTCACCTCGCCTGCCCGCGGTGGCGGGGAGCCGAAGTTGACATAGTGAGTCGAGGTAGACAAAAGGCATCTATTCTATTTCACGCCACTTTCCTTAGGTACAACACCATCGCCTTTGAACTTACCGTTCTCGTATAGCTTGACTCTGATACAGAATCCGGATTTGTCATAGATCCGCTCTTCACCGTCGATCAGTTTGTAATTCTTGAAAGTGCCTTTGAATGTAATATTTTGATTGCTTGTCAGAATCCAATATCCTTCACCATCGAATGCCCCTTCTTTAGACACTTGTCCGGTGCCTGCTTTTACTACCGGAGCTTTTTCCTTTTCGTTCTTCAACTCTTCGGGAGTTTTACCGGCATTAGGGTCAACCGGTTTCGTTGGATCGTACGTTTTTGTTTTCGATGGATCGATTACTCCGGCATTGTAAAAGGTTTCTGAAATGAGATCACCGTTCGTGTTGTACTCCTTCGCCCAACCATCTTCTTTACCGTCCTTAATGTTTATTGCGATTGCCACTTCACCATTTGGATGAATATACGTTTGGGGTCCTTCTCGCACGCCAAGCGCATTGTAATTGAAATGCTGGCGTAACGTTCCATCCTCATAATAAAATTTATAAGGACCTGTCCAGCGCGAGCCAACCCAATTTCCTTCTTCCTTGAGATTTCCGTTTTCAAAGTAATTTTTTGCAGGACCGTTCGGACGATTGTTAACGAATGTCAGCTCAGATTTCGTTTTGCCATTCTGAAAATATTCAATCCAAAGCCCACCTTTCATTGAATTCGTGTAGTTGCCTTCTTCAACAATCTGAGATGGAGTCCATGGCGGCCCCAATTTTTTGATCAAAGCGGTGATCTTCCAATAACCTTGACGTTTTCCGTTGACATCAACTTGATTGGTCTGAGCCTGCGCGAAAATGCAGGTGGTCGTAACAACTAATACGAACAGTGAGAGTATGTATTTTTTCATGAGCGGTTAGCTAAGGGGAAAACTCATTGCTGCACGATTCTTTGCAAGAAAAAGAATGTTCTCAACTATTATCTTATACGAGGGATCTTGGATTGCGTTACGTTATTAGCTCATGTTAACGTAATCAATTGCGCCGTGATCGCTGTATCCTTTAGTTTGTATCAAGCAATTTACCTTCGCTAATTATAAACCGTTTTCCGTA
>CAZBYM010000329.1:0-4813 GCA_964495745.1 uncultured Chryseobacterium sp.
GAATATTTGTATTTATTGATCTGGAATCAACCCGCATGGATTTTTAACTCATTCAGCTTACTGTTTAGTGTTGCGGCTGTGTTGTTTTTTTACAAAGCGTTGCGTAAAATGGGAATCAACTTCGCGTTTGAAACTTCACTGACGTTCGCATTCACACCGGTGTTTTTCATTTCAGGAACTTATACGATCGATTACGCCTGGTCACTTGCATTTGTTCTGGGGTCGTTTTACTTTCTTACCGAACGTAAACTTTTTCTGGCCGGAATATTTATCGGCATGGCGATAGGATGTAGAATAACTTCCGCGGTTTTCCTGCTTCCATGGGCAATTCTATTGTGGAATAGTTTAGATCAGAAACAATGGCTGAAACAAGTTTTGCAAATGTCAATTCCGGCAGCACTTATAGGAATCGCATGGTACATCCCTGCGTATTTGCAGTATGGAAGTTCATTCTTCGATTACAGCGATCAGTTTCCTTATCCACCCTTGACAAAAGTTGCTTACAAAGCTACCATTGGCGTCTTCGGACTTCTTGGAATAATTGCTTTGCTGTTTGCAAAAACAAAATGGTTATTGCGTAAAGACAAATCTGCCTTACATGTTTCCACTCTCGTTTCACCAAAAAGATTGTTGATCGCAATCCTTGTACTAATTCTGCTTCAGATCATTTCCTACTTGCGCCTTCCACAGAAATCAGGATACATACTTGCCATGGTTCCTTTCGTGCTTTTGCTCGTGACAGTTTATTCTACCGAAAGAACAATTCGAATCGTTACAGTTCTGTTTGCAGTGTCATCATTTATTTTCAGCATCAACATTTCAGATAATCTTCGTGGATCAAATCACTCTGCAGCCGCTATTAAATTCCATGTTTCCGGACAGGAAATATTTCTGGATCCTTTATCAGGTCCGATCTTCTCCGAACAGTCGAAACGTCGAAATAAAATGGAATACGTCAACCAAGTTTGTGCGCAGCTTGATACAACAACGAGCGAACAAGTATTAATTTGTGGATGGTGGTACAATGAAATTCTCTGTGAATATCTCCCGACTCGTTCCGATCACCGTCCAGCATCAAAAGTAGTTCTTGAATTTTATGCTGACTGCGACAGAATGAAAACACTAAGCGAAAGCCGCAAAATTTATTACCTTCCGGAACAGAATCTGTACAACGATCAGATGTTTGGTCAGACTTGCACAGACTCCATGGCAACACTTTATCCCGTAAAATGAATCAGGACCAAGACGATCCGGAAGTTAAACACAAGACCCTGATCACAATCGGCATTGTGTTTTCTGCACTCCTCTTCATTGCTATTTTCATCACTCTTGGAATAACAGGAATGAGAATTTCGAACAGTGAGGATTCCAATAATATGGCAGAATCAATAGTTGAGGCCGACACGATAGTAGTTGACGAAGATTACATGGATCCGTCCAATTATTACAATCGCACTGCTCGCGAAATTGAAATGGAATCAGATAGCTTGCGTGAGGTAATACTCAACCAATGCCCTGATTGCTACTCTCAGCATGCGCTTGCGTCCCATCTCGAAACAGAAGCTGACAAATGCGCTAAACTGATTTCGGAATTAAACACTTCATTTGGAGATACGCTTTTACTTCCCGGCGTGATTGCAGGTCGATCTGTTTCAAAAGATTTCTTCCGTCGGACTGAACGTGAAGAAGTACTTTTCAGTTCGCTGTTTGCATTTCGTGAAATATCTGAAGAACTCGCAGAAAATGCAGCTGTATACGATCCTATCAGTTACAGAGAATATTTTCCACTTCGAGAACCTTCGAAGATGTACGAATGCATCCAAACCTGGAGTGAAGAGCAATACGAACAGGATCCGTTGGACGTGATGAATTTTCTAACGTATCTCGAACTTGATTTGCGTTATTATGAGAATCGAATTTTGTGGGATATGACCTATTGATAACTAAAGACACAAATGAATTATCAAGCTCCACCTCCACGTTCGTATAAAACATTCGACGAACCTGCGCCACCAAAAAAAAGTCGCGCTTGGATGTGGATTGTTGGTTGTTTCCTTTTGTTATTAGGTGCACTTGGGTTTTTAGCAATTAATCTTGGTCAGAAGTTTGGAAAACAAATGAATGAAGGATTGGAATTTGTCAAGACGCACGAAGATTCAATACAACAAGCTGAAATTGATGTGAGAAACTCACTTTACGAGCAGATTTTTTCTGTTCATACAACAGATTCCTCCTACCTCGATCTTCAGGAAAAAGTCAAACACTTGCGTAAGAACAGCGATGCAATCCGCGAAATGTATAGAACTGAATGCGTTTCGTTCGCGGAATCCTTACCGGACACTACAACTTTCACCATGTTCTCAACAGAAATTTCGAAAAAATATTTCATTACAAGCGGGAAAGCTTTCGTAATAAAAAATTTAGTTGTGGAGTATGAACGGAGATCAAGGGAAGACTGTCCATCCTATTTCATCATCGATACTACCAGCGAGTTCGGTCTTTACAAGCCGTTACACAGGAAAGCTCCGGAACCTTTCACTGAACTTTTGCAATGGGAGAACCGCAATTTCAATCAGCCACCAACTGCGGTAATTTCAAATTTCAGAATGTTACGTAAAGACATAGATCATTTTGAGAAACTATTGCTGAAGCAATATGCTCATATTCCAATTCCTGATCCGGAAATTGTGGATTCTGCAAGTGGCATTTAGTCCACAATAATTCCCCACACACATTACCGTTTTTGCCATCTGACGAAAATCACTTGCTCATTCCGGCATAACTCCTAATTTCGTGACCGTTCTCAACAAAACAGGTTATGAAAAAGATAATTCTATTCTCGTTATGTACACTCATCGTGGCAACTGGTTTTTCCCAGGATCGTAAAGACAATGGTGGTATGAAACCGTATGTAAATCCGTTCATGCAAAACATCAAACAGAAAATGACGGATTTCCGGGCTGACAAGAAAGATGCGGAACCACGTTTTCAAATGGATTATACAGGCGTTGATGTTCCAAAATCAATGAGTGAATTTACAACTGTATACAAAACACCTGAAATTTCTCAAGGACTTACCAATACGTGCTGGTGCTTTTCGACACTTTCGTACTATGAGACAGAAGTGAATCGCTTGACGAAAAAAGAAGTTCGCTTGTCGCAATCTTACATTGTGTATTGGGAATATGTTGAAAAAGCAAAAGAATTCGTTCGCAAGCGCGGTGATATGTTTATTGGTGAAGGTTCAGAAGCAAATGCAGTAACCCGCATGATGCAGATGTATGGTCTCGTTCCGTATGATTCGTATACCGGATTGAAACCGAATCAACCATTTTATGATCACGTTACATTGTTTGATGAAGTCGATAAGTATTTACAGAGCGTAAAAGCGAGCGGTGCATGGAATGAAGACGTTGTCGTAAAAACAGTTCAATCGATTTTGAAATTTCACATGGGCGAGCCGCCAGTGAATGTAGTGGTTGCAGGAAAAACAATGAGTCCACAGAAATACATGACGGATATTTTGAAACTCAATCCTTCAGACTATGTTGAGTTCATGTCGCTGAAACAATATGCTTACTGGACAAAAGCAGAATATCCTGTTCCTGACAACTGGTGGCATTCCGAAGAATATTACAACACACCATTGGATGTTTGGATGACGATCATCAAAACAGGAATCAAAACGGGTTACAGTGTGTCAATTGGTGGTGACGTTTCCGAAGGTGGAATCAGTCCGGAGTTAGGCGTTGCAATGGTTCCGTCTTATGACATTCCATCATCTGCCATTGACGAAAATGCACGCCAGCTTCGATTCAGCAATGGAACAACAACTGATGATCATGGCATTCACATGGTTGGTTGGTGTGAAAAACCAAACGGTATGTGGTTTCTGATTAAAGATTCCGGAAGCAGTGCACGGAATAATTCACAGAATCCCGGTTACTATTATTACCATGAAGATTACGTGAAATTGAAAATGATGACGTTCACGATTCATAAGGATGCTGTGAAGGATGTGCTGGCGAAGTTTCCGGTGATTAAGTAAAAAACACAAGTTTGAACACAGGAAAGAATCCCTCTTCCTGCATTTTAATTATTCATAGTAAGTGATCTTCCGTTCAAACCAGATTTGAGGATCATGCACGATTCGGACAGTAGTCTTGTCACCATAGATTTGATACTTGATCCGGCTAATCCAATTGCCTTGTGAATCGAACTCGTATTTATACATGTAACGGTCCGTCTTGTATTCATCCCCAGACATGAATTTGTGCGTTTCCAGTACTGGCAAATTGTTTTTGTCATAAGTAGTAGTATCCGTCTTCACCAATTGCATCTGTCTGTTGAATTCCGATTTAACCAGAACATTCCCTTGTTTATCATACACATAACTTTTCATGGAGGTCGGGTTAATAGTACTATCATACTCGGTATACATCACCACACGTTTCTCGTCGTCCACAACTTTCACTGCGCGAGAATAACTCTTTGTTTCGGAAGCTTTGCGAGAACTGATATTGAATATATGCGTTGAAGCATGCTCCACGGTAGTATGTATGTATCGATTAGTATCCTGCGGGTAACCCGTAAGCCACATGGTGGTTGTTGTAAGAGAATCTTTTTCTGTCCACAAGAAATAACGCGTAATTCCTCCCGGAAAGAATGTAACATGTGAAGCAATCAATCCGTCTTCGAGATATGTAAATGAATCGCGTTGCAATTCGATCTGCTGATAATTCAGCAAGACAGTTTTGATAAGCTTCCCGTCGTTTTGCGTAAACACCTTTTTAATACACTTCGCTTCGTCGTT
>CAZBYM010000329.1:4823-5168 GCA_964495745.1 uncultured Chryseobacterium sp.
TCGTCGTTGTAAAGTTCTTCAGACGTCAACAGCATTCCGCGTTTGTCATAAGTCAACAAAGACCAAGGTTCCTCTCTCGATATACGCACTTCGTACCCTTCGCTTCCTCCTGCAAGATTGTACCGAATTTCCACGGACTTTACTTTTCCTTTAAGACCGTAGTCTTCAGCATCAGATTTCTTTTCCTTCTTAAAGGCGAAGGAAAATGCAATGGCTGCAAAAACCGTGAATAAGCCAAGTGAATAAACGCGATTACGCATAGTGCAATATACAAAGTTGCAGTAAAATCGCGGGTCATGGCCCGAAAGCAAGCGCAGAGTTTATACTAATTTCCTTGTTTCTCCT
>CAZBYM010000330.1:0-5145 GCA_964495745.1 uncultured Chryseobacterium sp.
CGTGCTGATGATCAAAATCCGGAGATAATCGCGAACCGCATCAATGAATACAATACGAAGACGGCTCCTCTGAGGAATTATTACGAGGCACAAGGCAAATACCGTGGGGTTAATGGAATAGGGGAGATTGACGTGATTTTTTCGGCTCTATGCGTGGAGATCGCAAATCTTTAGTTGACCGGCTTAGGTTACTCAAATGTGCAAATTGAATCCGCGAAAATCCGATTCATCCGGGCGCTCCGCGTATTATTTTTGTCAGAAATAAGCTGCTACTCCGAACTGAATCGCCGCTGTTCTTGCAGGAGGATTCCCAAGTAAATCAGTTTGCCATTCGTAACGATAATTCAAACGCATCACAACTTGTCCTGATGGTCGAAAACTTATTCCGGGCGTTATTGCATAAATGTGGTCATAAATTTTCCCTCCGGTTTCATTGAAGGTTTCTGAATTCCAGTCAACGTATTCCAACCGAACAACCGCATTGATCAACGCTTTTTCCCAACCGAACATTTTTCGTTTCAATACGGGTTGAACAATATCAATGAATCCTCCGAACTGACTGTTGCCATATTGTTGTGAGTAAGTTGCAGGAACTTGAACAAGGACTTGCGCAATTTCTCCAGTAATCACTGTTCCACATTTCGGTATCGTAGAAGTGAAATCAAATGCAAAAACATCCACTCGTCGCCGTACATCGAGAACTAAACCATCTTCTTGAAATTTATTGTAGACGCCACCCATGTAGGAGATTCCAATTTCACCGATTCCACGTTTGCCTATTGCTATTTTTCCAGTGAACATAGAAGAACCGTTGAAACTCTCGTCGAACCGATCGCGATTTAGTTTCGTTGCACCAAGGAAGGTTCGGTTTTCTTCATTCGCAATAATGGAATTATCAAATCCATTGGTGAGATAGGCTTCATACCCGAAAATCCATTTTTGCTGATAGATTTTTCCATGCAAACCAAATCCTGCGTTGGACCAGGTAGCTGGAAGCATTTGCGTCGCTGAAATTGGGCGTTCAACAAATTCCCATCGTGGCCCATCGTGATTTTGATTATATGCGCCGATAGGATTCATTACAATTCCAGTTCGAAGATTGAGTAATGGATGAAATTCAAAATCGAGCGCCGCGAATTCGATATTGATTTCTTTCGTGCCATCTTCAAATTCAATTTCAGAAAGGAAACGAATTTTCTTGGTGATTGTAGACGACATGAAAATCGTGAGTCTTCGAAATTGAAATGAAAATCCTTCAGAAATTCCATCAGTTCCTGAGTAATTCGTATTTGCTTCCATGTATCCTCCAATGGCAAGTGGTGTTCTCCCAATTTTTAGGAAGGGCCGTTCGTAAATCGCATCGGAGTTCATTCCCGATTTCGTAGTATCCGTTGGAACACGTACAAAAATGGTAGTATCCGTTTGCGCGGAAATAGTATTCACGAATACAAGTGAGCAAATGGAAATGGCAATTCTAAAGTTGAACGATAATGTTTTCATTGTCTTCAGTAACTTGATATTGTTGTAGATCATTCTCTGCTGGTGGATTCAATACTTTGCCTTTGTTGGAAAATTCGCTGCCATGACAAGGACAAACCAGTGAAACTTTGTTGGGTTGCACTTCACAACCGCTGTGTGTGCATTTGGTGGAGAGCGCTATGTAGGAAGTTTTTTCTCCTTCAATCAACGCGTACACTACAATAGGAAATTCTTCTCCTACATTTCGCAGTACAACGAATGGTCTTTGTTTACCGTTTTCGTCTTTAAATTGCGATTTGTTGAATCGCGCGTGCTTGTTTTGAATCGTGTAAGAAGCGTAATAGACCGACTTGCATCCAGAGAAAGCAATAGACGCCACTGCTCCTGAAGCACAAGCCAATAAACAAGTTCTTAGAAAATCGCGACGCTCCATTACAACGATTCTAGAAATTTGATGAGCTGATCTTTTTCCGTAGCATTCAAACCAGTGAATGCGTTGCGACTGTTCTGCGCTTCGCCTCCATGCATCATGATTGCTTCTTCAACCGAATGTGCTCGTCCATCATGCATAAGAAAATACTGTTGGCCTTGTGAGTTCGGCGATAAACCAAGTCCCCAAAGTGGCGGTGTTCTCCACTCTGCAGTCAGCGCTGTTCCTTCTGTGTAACCGTCATCTAGTCCTGTTCCCATGTCATGCAGAAGCAGGTCTGTATACGCATGAAAAGTAGTGAAGGACAATGGTGCGATCGGAGAATATCCTGTTTGCATTGTTGGAGTGTGACATCCACTGCAGTTTATTTGAGAAAACAATTGTTCACCGGCAATTACATCTGCATCGTCAATGTTTCTTCGAATTGGAGCTTTCAATGTTTGTAAATAGAAAACAACATTGTTGACCGCGGCACCAGACACTTCTGGATCCGGACAATTGTCAGTACTGAATGTTCCATTGTTGAAATGAAATAAATCTTGCATGTAGTAGTCGGATGTTATTCCCATATCCTGAACATATGCGTTTACCGTTTGGTGCAGAAGATTAATAGCAGCTGCTTTTCTGCCGAATCTTCCAATGTATCTTCCGCTAAGAACGACGGCATTTGGATCAGCCGTAAGAAAAGCCGGCATGATTACCCAATTCACGACTCCGGAAATTCCATCTCCATTGAAATCGTTTGGATCCTGCATTGCAATTAATGTTGCATCTGAAACTGCTTCGAGATATCCGAGTCCGGTGTTTGCTGGCGGAGAAAATTGCGCTGCTCCAACTCCAGCAGGCAATGTCTCAGGAGTGTGTCCAGGATTCGCACGATTTTGCAATTGAGGCCCGCCAACATTGGCGTACATATTTCCTGTGCTGTCTGTTTGTCCGAATCGCGTGAGTGTTGTGAAAGGATGCCCGCGACCATCACCTGCATGACAAGTTCCGCAGGATGTTGCTACGAATATCGGACCAAGACCGGTTTCTGGAGTAAAAATTTTATCGTTGAATGCAATATCGCCATCGAGAAAAATTTGCCGCTGTTCATTGGTGAGGCCTTCGATTGGTCCATCAAGAATTTCATTCTCTGCAGGAGCAGGAGGAAGCAGCTTTTGGCACGCGTTGATTCCAATAAAAATCAAAGCCAGAAAAATTAGTGCAACTGTAGTTTTCCGCATTATAGCTAGTATTTAGAATGGCAGTAAATTAAATTTAGGCAAAACTAAATAATTATTATGATTTGGCGAAGTCTATTCATCTCAAAGTGAGTAATTGGGCAATTTGGCATAACTTTGGATGAAACTATTCACTATGAAAAAGACATTAGCAGCATTCGGATTGGTACTATTTGTACTGATTACCGGCTTTGCCAAGCCCAAAGTGGCAGAAGTAGTGGTGAAGACTACATTTTACTGTGATCATTATGCGCAATGCGAGAGTAAAACTGCGTTGGAGAAGGAGCTAGTTCTTATGCGTGGTGTGAAATCGGTTGTTATTGACGCTGCTGCAATGACGATTACTGTGAAGTACAAGCCGAAGCAAACGAATCCTGACAAAATTAGAAGCGTTATTTCTAAAGCTGGTTATGACGCAGATGATGTGAAAGCAGATCCAACAGCCCAGAGCAAATTGGATGGATGTTGCCACAAAAAAGAGTGATTTCCTGAACAATTGGTTTAGTTGAATTCTCTGCGCATCGTGAAGTTTAATCCGGCTTTCACTAAGATCATTTATTGAATTACAGAGTTAGAATCTTAATTCGCTACTTTTGCGGCGATATGGATTCAAACTTTGTTGATTACGTCAAAATCTGTTGTCGCTCAGGAAAAGGAGGCGGTGGATCGGTGCATTTATTGCGTACCGCTCAAACAGCAAAAGGTGGGCCAGATGGAGGAGATGGAGGACGAGGAGGCAACGTTATTTTGCGTGGAAATAAGCAAATGTGGACTTTGCTTCACTTGAAGTACAGAAAACATGTGATGGCAGAAGATGGAGGACATGGTGGAAGACAGAACATGTCTGGCGCTGCCGGAAAAGATTTGTATCTGGATGTTCCACTCGGAACTGTTGCGCGAAATGCAGAGACAGGAGAAATTGAGCATGAAATTACCGAAGATGGTCAGGAAGTAATCTGGGTTCCTGGTGGAAGAGGAGGAAAGGGAAATTCTTTTTTCGCCACACCTACTCGACAAACTCCGCGTTTTGCACAGCCTGGTGAACCTTCGATTGAAGAGTGGAAAATTCTCGAGCTGAAATTGCTTGCTGATGTTGGACTTGTTGGATTTCCAAATGCAGGTAAATCAACCTTGCTCTCGGTGGTTTCTGCTGCTAAACCGGAGATTGCAGATTATCCATTCACTACACTTGTTCCGAATTTAGGAATGGTTCAATACCGTGATGAACGTTCATTTGTAATCGCTGACATTCC
This sequence comes from uncultured Chryseobacterium sp., assembly GCA_964495745.1. Classification (GTDB taxonomy): domain Bacteria; phylum Bacteroidota; class Bacteroidia; order Palsa-965; family Palsa-965. The sequence continues at coordinate 4,386 of CAZBYM010000330.1, forward strand.
AGGAATTATTGAGGGTGCTTCAGAAGGTCGCGGACTTGGATTGCGTTTTCTGCGGCATATTGAGCGCAACTCGTGTTTGCTGTTTATGGTTCCTGCCGATAGCAACGATGTTGTCGAAGATTATAAAATTCTCTTGAATGAGTTGAAGCAGTTCAATCCGGAATTGCTGGATAAAAAAAGGATGCTTGCCATTTCCAAAGCAGATTTGCTGGACGAAGAGTTGTTCGCGGAATTAAAATCAGATCTCGACAAGCGATTTGTAAAAAAGTTCAAACTCCCTTACGTAATTTTTTCTGCGCACAGCGGAAAGAACCTTCCGTTGTTGAAGGATGAGTTGTGGAAGTTGATGAATTAATATTCAGTCGGCAGTGGCAGTAGGCCGCGATTCGACTACTGCAACTGCCGACTGCCGCTTTCACTCTTGATGCCCCGGTTGATTCCCTCCTCTATTTTGCGGCGGTGCGCTTGGAGGAAATGGTCCATGATAGTTGGTACAGGGCGTGTTCCATGCACAGCGACGATCAAACACAATTCGTATTTTGCTTGTATCTGATTTAACAGTGATTGAAAAATCACATGTGTTGTATCGCGCGCGGTAGCAAGCGGTGTCATATGTGTTCCACTTATCATCTGTCGGCATTACCATTTTGTTTTTTCTCCAAGCCTCAACAAAGCAATATTCTCCAGCGGGAAGCTTGATAGAAAATTCTCCATTTGCACCTGACAACACGGAGTCAATAATTGGTTTTGAAGCTTGATT
>CAZBYM010000331.1:0-1269 GCA_964495745.1 uncultured Chryseobacterium sp.
TGTCATAAGGATAACAACGGAGCTGCTTTGCAGAATACCGGTCACAAGCGCGCTGCTGCCAATGGCTTCAACAGTATTACTGGTGTGTTTTCTAAGAAATAGTTTGAATGTTCTTCCCGCAAGATTCTTTAACGAATCTTCGAGAAGAAACATGGCATAAAGAAAAATTCCTATTCCTGCGGCAAACTGCCAGTACTGTTCCATTTTTTAGAATGATTGTTGGGACCCTCTCCAACCTTCTCCAACCTTCAAAAGGTTATAGCCTTTTCAACGTTGAATATGTAAAGGTATCCATCCTGATCACGATTTCCCCAGAGCGGAAGGAATTGCAGTGTTTGCATCCGGAAAAGAAAACCGATATCCGGCGTCGATCAGTTTTCTTGGTTCAACCCATCTGCTTTTGAGAATCAATTCTGTTTCCGTACCAATCAACCATGCTCCAATTGAAAGCATCCATTCCGGAGCTGGTAATCCAAATGGCATGCCCATCGATTTACGCATGATGCGCATCATCTCAGCGTTGGTGATTGGGTTCGGAGAAACTATATTATATGGCCCTGAAGCTTGTGTAGTTGTTCTGAACCATTCCACAATGTTCAGGAAATCGTCAACATGAATCCAGTTCACCATTTGGCGACCGTTGCCGTGTTTGCCGCCTAGTCCAAATCGGACCAGATTGCGAAGTCTGGGAATCACACCTTCATCTTTCCCGAGGACAATTCCTAGACGCATGGTGACTTTCCGAACAGGTCCACAATCTTGCGCGAATGATTTTTCCCAGGCACGAACTACATCTTCAGAAAAACCTTCACCGATTTCACCCGTAAATTCGTTTTGCGGACGATCCTCGGCATGACGATAAACTGTTGCTGATGATAAATTGATCCACAGTTTCGGTTTAACCGTACACTGACGAATGGCTTCTGCAATCGCATCTGTTGCATTGACACGTGAATCCAGAATTTCTTTTTTGTTTGCTTCAGTGTATCTGCAGTTCACATTTTTTCCGGCGAGATTGATCACGAGATCTGCATTTTCGAATTCCTGCATCCAGGAATGATCGTTGTTTAGTTTGTTGGGCCAGTATGCGTAACGTACTACTTTGCAGGAATCTTTATGTTGTTGCGCTAATGTGTTTACAGATCGCGATAAGACAACGATTTCTGTTGCTTTGTCGCAGTAGAATTGTTGGAGGGCTTTTCCGAGGAAACCGGTTCCGCCTGCTAGTATTAATTTCATATTTTTCGTTTTGACCGCCAAGAGCGCTAA
>CAZBYM010000331.1:1369-4746 GCA_964495745.1 uncultured Chryseobacterium sp.
GTACGCCAAGCGAATTATTGAACCATGAGATTTCTATATTTTTTTCTTGGTGTACATTGTTGGAGGGCTTTTCCGAGGAAACCGGTTCCTCCTGCTAATATTATTTTCATATTTTTCGTTTTGACCGCCAAGAGCGCTAAGTACGCCAAGCGAATTATTGAACCATGAGATTTCTATATTTTTTTCTTGGTGTACTTGGAGCCCTTGGTGGTTAAATTAATACTAACCCTAAAACGATAATTCGGTACAACACCCAACTCACACTCGGCCACCAACCCAATTCCAGAATTTTCATTCGCCGTGCATGTTCGTAAAGCATTATGGCGACAACAACTGCGAAGTAAATCATGAATCCTATTTCAGGAATTTCAGGAAAAATAGAACCTATGATGATGGCAGGCAACAACAAGATCGCTCCAAACAATGAAACGGTCATCATGTTCCCGAGATATTCCGATAGTTCTTCTCCCTTCACGCGCCTCCTAACCTCCAAAGGAGGTACCGCCGTGCGCAGTACAAATAGTAAACCGACTGCGATTGACTGAAAGACTACTTGTCCGCCGCAAATCAGAAATTCTCGTGTGAGATTTGTTTCCGGAATAAATCCAGTAAGGAAACTGCTGTATTTTACCAATGTGATCGAGGTTAGAAACCAAGTCAGCACGATGTACGTTACTCTGTAATTGAAATTGAAACTTGGAACACATTCGTAAAGACTTTTATTCGTTTTCACTGCTGGAATGATCACCTTTCGGTTGTAGCTGATAAGCGAGTACAAGCCGCGCACAAGTATGTTGATTGGCAGAAAGCCAACGATTTTTCCCATCCACGGATGACGATAACCAAGTATGTGAATTAAACTATCCAATCCGTAACGCACTTTTCCGGTTGCACGATCGATGAGAGCAATTTCATTCTTCGCACGTTCGGCGTCTAATTCCGGACTAAAGCTCCCTCCTACTTGCTGATAGGGGACACGTCCGTCTTTGTCAAGCATTTTTGTCGTAATGAATGCATTGGTATACGCCATGCATAGCGGACAATCCGAATCATAAATGATCGTGAAATTTTCAAGCGTTCTATTCGGTCTCGCTGTGTGATTCTCTAAAGTTTTCATAGTTTCAATAAATATTGAAAGTTGCAAACAAAAAATTTTATTTCAATAATTTGAGCAAAGTTCCAAAGAACCAGTTCTCGTCAGCACGCAACGCAACATCCATTCCCTTATCCATTTTCTCTACGAAGTGATGAATGTTTGTTACTGTTTTCTTGAACTCTTTTCCCTTGGGAGATTTCGCATCGATATCACCCTCTTTCAGCATAGATAATTTTTGCAATACCGGTTCAATCTCACGCTTCTTTCTTTCTTTCGCAATTCGGCGTGCTACTTCCCAAATATCTTTCTCTGCAACGAAATATTCCTTTCTTTCTCCAGCGACCAACTCTTTACTTACAAGATTCCATCCTATTAAATCGCGGACATTCATGTTGCAGTTTCCTCGAGAAATATTCAGCTCTTCCATAATGTCTTCGGCAGACAATGGTTCGTGGGAAATCAGAAGCAGTGCATGAACTTGCGCCATCGAACGATTAATTCCCCATTCAGAACCTAGAGTGCCCCAGGTTTGAATGAATTGGCGTCGTGCTTCGTCGAGTTTCATATGCCAAAGATATGACAAGTTTTTGAACTTTCAAATATTATTGAAAGCTTGTTGTTAAAAAAGAGCCCCGCAGGAATTGTACCAGGTGCGAGGCTCTTTAAGTATAATTAAATAATTAGCGAATCACTTCAGTAAACAACACTCCATTTCCATCAAGCACTTCAATGAAGTATACACCTGGAGGAAATTGGCTAAGATCAAGTTTCAAATTTCCGCCTGTCATAGTTTCGTTCATTAGTATTTCTCCAGTTACATTCAGTAGACGAACTGTTGCTTGGTCAAAAATTACTTCCGACATTAAAGTGATTTCACCATTTGTTGGATTCGGAAACACGGAGAGTTTTCCGGAATTGAAAGATTCATTTATTCCAACACCAGACTGACTCCATTTCACTACAAAAACATCATCGAGTCCATTTGTTGTAAGTGTCCAATTTGTGCCTTGCGGATCGAAGTCTGCTGATCCGGCAAAATATCCAGTCGTGTAAACATTTCCTGCGCCGTCAACAGCAACACTGTTTCCTACATCGTTCGAAAGTCCGCCCATACGCTCCGCCCAAACATAGGCCCCGCTGGAACTTAATTTCGAAACAAAAATATCATACGTGCCAGCTGAAATAAGCGAGTTTGTTCCCGCACCAGGATTGAAATCTGCAGTCAATGAGAATCTTCCAATCGTGTAAACGTTACCTAGCTGATCTAATGTGATCGATTGTCCTGCATCAACAGAAGTGCCACCAAATTGTGCAGCCCAGACGAATGTACCAGTAGAAGAAAGTTTGGATACGAATGCGTCGCTGATTCCTGTTCCGGCAGTAAATAAAGTTGTTCCGGAGCCTGGATCGAAATCTGCGGTCCCATCAAAGTATCCAGTCGTGTGGACATTACCTGTAAAGTCTACTGCGATCGAAGTTCCTCCATCAGAACCCGCACCTCCCATTTGTTTTACCCAGGTAAGATTTCCTGTGGCATCATATTGGCCAACAAAAATGTCAGTTGAAGCGGCAGTCAAATTAGTACTTCCTCCACCCGGTTCAAAATCGCATGTCCCCGTGAAATATCCGGTTAGGAATAAATTTCCTGAAGGATCAGTTGCGATTGCGGCACAATGATCGAACGAACTTCCACCAAAATATTTACTCCATTGATAAGTTCCACTTGAATCTAACTCTACAATATAAACATCAGATTGTCCAACAGTGATAGCTGTTGCAGTTCCTGCGTCCGGATTTAAATCAGCAGTGCCGGTAAAATCTCCAGCAATATGAACAACACCACTTGCATCAACTGCAAAGCTTTCGCAAGTTGTGCCAAGATTACTGCCAATCATTTTCGACCAGTTATAATTTCCCGCTGAAGTAAGTTTCACAATGAAACTTGAAGTGGCAGTAGTAGAAATCATATTCGCTGTGCCTGAGCCCGGATCAAAATCGGCAGTTCCTTCAAATGTTCCTGCAACATAAACATTATCATATGCATCAACTTTAATTTCATGTCCAATGTCAGATCCAGTTCCACCCATACGTGCCGCCCAAACAAACCCTCCGTTTGCGTCGACTTTTGAAACAAAAATATCTTCTGCACTTCCAGAAGAAGTGAGATTGAAAGTGCCTGAACCCGAATTGAAATCAACGGTGCCACGAAATTGTCCCGTAGTGTACACGTTGCCAAGTCCATCAACAAAGATTGAAGTGGCGTAATCATAGTTCGAACCAC
>CAZBYM010000331.1:4756-5136 GCA_964495745.1 uncultured Chryseobacterium sp.
AGGAAAAAAATACGGTTTGAGCATTCAGCGTTGAAGCTGCAAAAGCAATTGCAAGAATTAAGTTGCTTGTAATCCGGGTAGCGTGTGTTTTCATGTTTATCGAATTAAGAGAAATAATCAGGATCCTATAACAATATACGGAAGTTCGGTGATGACGAAAGCCCAAACGTATATTAAAAAGGATAAAATCGACAAACACCAGCAGAGATTCGATCAAGGCTTATAACGCGTCTCGTTTATTCCACAACTTCTTTGTTGGAGAATTTCAATACCCATCATAGAAGCAAAACCCCTCTCCAACCTGGCCCGGTTGCCCTGCCACCGGCTGCATACTCCACTTTTTTTCGGATACTGGCAATAGCCCGGGCATTGCATGTTGC
>CAZBYM010000332.1:0-5129 GCA_964495745.1 uncultured Chryseobacterium sp.
TATTTTCACGCACCGGCAGGTGTTGTTGGTGGAGTGAAGCTGATGAATGAGCAACGTCAGCACCCAATTTTTAGCGCGTTCCCGCTTTTTAATAATGTTGGCTTGTTGCTTTGTGCGTTACCTGAAGGAGTTGGATATTACGCGACTGAAGGCAAAATGCGAATGCACGTTTCCATCAACCCATTTGGATTTGATTATTGGTACAGAAGAAGTCCGTACTTTGAACACGGCCGAATGAGTGGCAGCATGGTTATTCGTTGTCGATTGATGTCGAATATGAAATGGCCAATATATTTAGCTCCTCAAATTGCGGCTACTTTCATTTATCGTTTGCCGGAAGACGGGACTTTAGAGCGGATTGGTTTCCGTGCAGGCGTTACAATTGGATTCAGTAACGAAGACCGCGAATAAGAGAGTATTAATTATTTTCCATTTTCAATTGTCCAACTGGCAATCGAAAATTGAAAATTGAAAATGGTTCTATGTCTGAAAAAGAGAAAAAAGTAAAGCGCTCAATTACCGGAGCCGGCGTTCTCCTCTGGAAAGCAAGCAACGCCTGGCAACGTCACGTTCGCGATGGATTACGTTCAACGGGAATTACTCACGTCCAGTTTCTATTGTTGCAGGCAGTTCAGCAATTGGAAACATCTGGAAAAACTCCAACACAAATCATGCTTGCACGCGCTGCGGGAACTGATGTCATGATGACTTCAAAAGTGATTCGTACATTGGAAAAGGAAAAACTGGTTGCGCGTAAATCGAGTAAGTCAGATGCAAGATCAGTTACACTTCAAATTACTATTCTTGGAAAAAAGAAAGTGGCGAAAGCTGCCGCAGCAATTCAAAAATCGGAAACTGCATTTTTCTCCAAGCTCGTTGCAAAGCCACATAAGTTTGTGATGAATCTGGAGGCGTTGGCTAGTGAATAACGTCTGACTTCGGCTCCGCTCAGTCTGACAAATTCCTTCGAACAACATTCGTATATGAGAAAGTAAGAATGTTGAACCTAATGCATCTTCTATTGAGAATATTGTCAGACTGAGCGGAGTCGAAGTCAGACGCATGGAGCATTTGCACTTCTGTTTATTTCCCGAGCGTATAAATTCTCCGCACCAAATCTTCTCCCTGCACAAGCCCATTGATCTTCGTATTCACGAACGCAAGATGAATTTCTGAGCGATTGGTATTTCCTACACGTACCGGAATCGTGCTGGATAACTTCAATACATGTTTCTCCAGGATAGCAAAAGCTTCTCCGGTGTTGATAAACGGAATTGAAAAATCTTTACTTCGAAACAATTTCTCCAGATCAAAATAGAACATGAAATTTTTCAGTAGTGCCGGAACTTGATGTGATCTTCCATCGGCTGTCGGTAGTGTTGTAACTGTAAGTAATTCATCCGTGAGAATCATTCGCGCTTCCATACCCGATTCTTTGAATATCCAACCCCGCGCTGTAAGCGGAACACTATCACGGGCCATCCATTCGGTAAGCAGATCTCTCACTTTCGCAGCGTCTTTCACACGAAACGTCGACGAGCTCGCAACAGAAGAATGTCGTTGAGTAGTTCTGAATTCTGATCTATTGAAATTTTCATCGTACTCGTAAGAAACTACTTCTGTTTCGTAACCAATTGTATCGTGAAGAATCATCATGCAATTTCCATCGAGATATGGAAAGAGCGTTGCTGCTTCTTCGTCATTCAATGGCAATACATTGAAAGGTGGTGAATCAACATAATTTTCGATTAACGAATCTTTTGTTGGATCAAGATAGAATCGAATGAAACCGAGCACGTCTTGATGTTCGCATGGAAATGGAATTTCTTTCATCCCAATTGCTGTGGCTCCTTCACGAAGACTCCATTCCGAACGTACTAGTATTTCTCCATCTTCAAAGTTGGCGAAGTAGTTGAAGTAATTTACATCACTCAACGTTTGCTCGAGTAAATCACCCTTTCCGGTAAAGTTTTTCAATGAAGTTGTATTGACAAACAAAGCAACATCAAATGATGTTAATTCATGTTCTTTGAATGTTTCATCAGCTAAAACGGAATGTTCTATTTTCTGCTTGAGCAACTCAATACATTGTGTTGACACCGTAGCAATTCCATGATGACTGATTGGATAGAGAAAAAGCGCAACATCTTCGGTCCAACCAATACACGCGGCAGTTGTATCAAACCGAACAATTGGAATTCCGGCATTCGTCCAGGGAACAATATTGAATTCGCGAGAAACATGCACACGAATAAGATTTCCAAACGTCGCACTGTCTTCCAACTGAATGGCAATTCCGAAAAAAGCTGCTTCTCCACTATGATACGCGAACATCAGTACATCTGCTGTTTCTTCGAAACCTGTTGCTCCGTTAGCTGCAATTGCTTTTGAAAATGGAGCAAGTTCGTCGTGCAACAATGCCTCGTCGGTCATCTCAGGAAACAAGTGTTCTTCCCCTGATCGATCAAGCGCCAGCTCCCGAAGATTGAGCGTAAGAACTGCAAATGCATCTTTTGGAATGACGCGAGCATGTGTAGGAACTTCGCGACGCATTGTAAAGTACCAGACAAGTAGCGCAATTGTACCAGTAAGAATGAGTGCAATAAGGATTGAACGAACGACGATGTTCTTCATCTTTATCTGGTAATTAAAAACAATCCGTTCAATACATGGAAAAACCGATCGAGTGAACCTTGTTTTTTATCTTCATTGTCAACGGGCATGGTCAGTGAAACAATAATTCGGTGCACTCCTCTTTTTCCTTTCTTCCCAATAATGGTTCCGGAGCTGACATTTTTTTCAAGATCATTTTCTTCAGGCGATTGCTCATCTTCGTCCTTATTGATTTTGTGATAAGTATCAAATGTTTTTCTTCCATCCCACCATGCAACCAACGGACTTTTCCGTGCAAGTTTTCTGAGTTTTTTCCCAAGACGATGTTTGCCTTTGTATCCTTTCTTAAGATGATTATTCACAAGATCTTCATTGTTGGTGAACATGAGCATTCCCTTCCTGAACACAATAAACACTTGCGATGCGGGATTAGTCGTGTTGGCAAGCATGTAATAATCTTCATTGACTTTCTTGATCAGATTTGTTTTTTCCAAAATGTCAAGAATCTTCTGCATGTCTTTCTTGCGACCTACTCCAGCCATGAAAACAAACTCAGGAACAATTTCCGTCCGGTCTTTTGTTACCTCGCGATGATTGAAGTCATCGTCGTATTCATACGTAACATAGGTTGTTACTACCGGTTTAAGATCAGTTACCGCAAACACAAATTGTCCGTTGAACAGATCATACAATGTGTTATCATCAATGAACACACGCATGATTTCCCACATCGCCAAATAGGTTTGTTCGAACATTCCCATTCCGGAGTAACGAAGATTCTCTTTGTAAACATGTCCACCAAATTTCAGGAACTTCTCCATATTTACGGAAAGACAAACCATCGACATGAGATTATCTGCCTTCACATAATTCAACATCTGCCGGTCAACTTTACCACGATACATTCCGGTTGTGAGTTCGGACATCTGCTCTCCAACACTGATGCGATGTTCCATCGTTGTGATAGTGTCGTTGAATGTTACGAGACCAGCTACGTATGAATTCTCCCACATGGTAGGAAATAACAATGTGTCAAATTCAGCCTGAGCACCTCCACCATAAAGCACATTGTAATTGTACCAGTTATTTCGACGATTGAGATATTCCTGCTGCATGATAAGTCCGTAATTGTACCAATATGCGGCTTCGAAATTCTCATTCTGCAGCGCCCGGAAATTCTTATTGGCCGCGATGGAACTTTCGTATTCGAGATTCATCAAACGATTGAGAATAAAAAAAGCTTGCGTATCGTGAAGTGTGTCATTGTGCTTGTCAAGTCTGTTGTATCCGTAAATTTCATCGTAGTTGGAATCGTATTCCACAAGTGAGGTGTCTTCAGGAAAATCTCCTTTTTCAAGTTCCTGCAACAGACGTTGATTTTCTTTTTCGAGTTCCATCGATTTCGCAGCTTTTGCGCTGTCGGTAAGAATTGAATTTTGTTCTTCGTATTCTGCCATCGCGGCATCAGCTGCAGCTGTGCTATCTGCAATGGCCATTTGCACGGTGATTTCTTCATACCAGTTAGTAGCGACTGTTGAATGATAATAATCTGCGAGCAAAACGATAGCGTAATTGTTCGTCCATCCTGCAGTAACGCGCTCCTGAGTAATTGATGAAAATCCGTGCTCTTTCTTTACTGTTGCTCCTTCCGCAAATAAATTAATTTTTAGGTATGAAGTGAAGAGTAATTCATTTCCAACCGGAAAAATATATGCCCAATAACTGCACGTATCATTCTCTTCATGAAACGCGTAGATATTTCGAGTTGAGTCAACACCGGAAAGTGCTGGAGAGGAAATTGTGCCGGTGAGATAATTGGTCAATCGTGTTCGCGGATCTTCTTCAAGAGAATTGGTTCCATAAAGCAGTACATCATCATTGTAAGATCGGCTGTTCCCAAACATCTCGAGACGCGAAAGCGATTCTGCTGTACCACGCTCATTACTTGCCAGAGGGCGAATCGTAACGATGTAAGAAGAAGTCTTGGGAATGTGAATGTAATTGTCCTGCGAAAACAAATTTGCTGCAAAAAACAAAAACAAAATTGTCAGTAGGCGTTTTCTGTTCATGTGAATTATTTCAAGGTAATCGTGTGTGCAATATTTTCAATTCCTGTAGCAAGACTGAGCATGTTAAATCGAGTCATAACTGATTTTCCATTCGCAGAGATCTTACTGTTCGTGTTATTGGATTTACTTATCGCTTGATCGAACCTGTAAATACAGGTGTAAGTGGAATTCCGCAGGATGTCTTTGTCCTTGGGAGATAATTTCTCCTTTTCTTTTTCTGCATTGTAATTTGACTTTCGACCGAAAACTTTTCCTGCGAATGAAAAATTACCGGAAGCTTCAGGAATGCTTTTGTGATCGGCAGCGAATTCCGCAGAAACCGATTCTACGGCTGCATTCAGTTGTTGCACGGTACTGAATTTAAATTTCAGAGTGAAAATGTAATTCACCCAGTCTGTTGTAGTAGCAACATTGGTAATTCCATTTTGTTTTTCAAGCGTGAGTTTA
>CAZBYM010000333.1:0-5128 GCA_964495745.1 uncultured Chryseobacterium sp.
ACAACCACGAAGCCTGGGTGTAATTCCTCGCCACGTTCACTAATCGCAATGACAAACTCTCGCATTTCTTCGCGATAGTCGGCATCAACGTTTTCCTCTGTACAACCCGCGAAAAAGAGTAGTAATGAAAGAGAAATGATGTATTTTGTCAATAGTATCCTCATTGTTTCCAAAATTACTTAAAAGTATTACTTTTGTCGTCCTCAAAAACCGCTGAATTGGCGAAGTTTCTGATAGTTCTTTTCGGAATGAGTAAATGCCCAGGTGGCGATCCCGATAGCTATCGGGAGGTAGTCGCACCTTGGATTTGTTCTTTTGTATTGTTGGATTAATGCCCAGGTGGCGATCCCGATAGCTATCGGGATGGTAGAGCACCTTGGATTTGTTCTTTTTGTATTGTGATTAATGCCCAGGTGGCGAAATTGGTAGACGCACCATCTTGAGGGGGTGGCGCCGGTTGGTGTACGAGTTCGAATCTCGTTCTGGGCACTTGTAACCCTCAAAGGGTTTAGAACCCTTTGAGGGTTTACACAAAGCCCATGTGGCGAAATTGGTAAACGTTGCGGTCTCAGAAGCCGTTGGAGTTATATCCTTGAGAGTTCGAGTCTCTCCGTGGGCACCAGATATGATTATCAATTTTCAATTCTCCGATTTTCAATTGAGATACCGGCTAATAAATTGAAAATTGAAAATTGAAAATCATTTATGAAATCAATAGATATCCGCAACAAAAAAGCATCTTTCGAGTTTTCTTTCCTCGAGAAGTACGTTGCCGGAATGGTTCTCACCGGAACGGAAATTAAATCGCTGCGCTTAGGAAAAGGAAATATCACAGATGGATTCTGTGTGATTCAAAATGGCGAAATGATTGCTCGAAATTTGGAAATTGCTCAATACGAGAAAGGATCAATTTACAATCACGAGCCCAAGCGCGACCGAAAACTTTTGTTAAAGAAGTCGGAGATCAACAAGCTCTTAGGAAAGTTGAAAGATCAGGGATTGACGATTATCCCTTTGCGCTTATTCTTAAGTGACGAAGGTTGGGCGAAGTTGGAGATTGCTCTGGCGAAAGGAAAGAAGCTGTTCGATAAGAGGCAGGACATCAAGAAGAAGGATGTGCAGAGAGAGATTCAGAGAAAGTTGAAGTAAAACATTTGCTATTTTCTATTCTCAATTATCCAAACACTTGGCAAATTGAGAATAGAAAATTGAAAATAGTTTTTTGTTGCATAAAAAAAGCCCCGTCAATGACGAGGCTTTTCTACTAATAAGCGTTTGCTTAGAAGTGGAAATGGATAAGAACTGATGCAGGAGCAACACCGAACGCGCTGTCATCAGTGTCGAAACCGAACATTGAAGATTTAGCAGTTGTTGTTGTTGTTGTTCCTACTTTATTGTTTGGAGCATCCCAGAACTCAGAAGTTGAAGTTCCTTCGCCAGTTGAACTGAACATCAATCCCCAACCAAACTCACCGCCAATTGACAGTTTTGGAAGGATGAAATACTCAGCACCAACAAATCCGCGAAGACCGAAGCCCATCTCTGATCCGTATTTTACTTCAGTCAAACGAGAAGCAGCTGGACCGGAAGCAAAACCTCCACCAACTAGTGGTGTAGTGAAATCAGAAGTTACCGGCATCTGGTAAGTCAGATCAATCGCGTTTCCGTAAGTGTAAGAGTCTTTTCCTCCAGACATCATGAACAACAACATTCCGCCATAATAACCCTGAAGACGACCTGCGCCACGACGCCACTCCATACCACCACCAAGACCGATGAAATTTCCACCGCTCTTCATTTCATCGCTCACCAATTCAGGTGGGTTAGAAATAGTACCATTCTTTGTAACGTAGTTACCATATTTGCTGCTTCCGAAACCAATACGAAGCGCAACACGGTAAGCTTGAGTCTCACTTGTGAACATTTTACCAGTGATCATTGCATTCGGATTAGTATAGGTGAAGCCGAATGGTTGATTGTTCAAATTCCCATTCGCCATGTTACCGAAGTAGCTCAGGAATGAGTAAGCGTCAACACCAATCGCGTAATCGCCTGCTTCAGGAAGAATAGGTGTACCATCTTTTGAAGTAAGCTGTCCAAATGCTGTAGTAGCACTCAACGCGATTGCTGCAACAAAAAGAGTTGATTTTTTCATAATGTGTGGTTTTGGTTTTACTTGTTTAGTTCCCCACATGGGGTATTTGTTGGTCAAATTTGGGAATTAATATCGTTGCGTACTTATTAACAAAACACTACTTCTTCACGTTTTTCTGTTCATAACCTATGGCTTCCACTCTCTTTCGCCCAACATAGGCACGAACTTAAACTTTCCATGAATGGCCTTAACTATCTGTCCATCAGTATTTTTAATGATTGTTGTCATCTCCTGAACATCGCCTTCTCCAACCGGAATGACCATCTTCCCTCCAGGCTTGAGTTGCTCGATCAGCTTCTCCGGAATCATAGTCGCACCACAAGTCACAATTATTTTGTCAAAAGGGGCAAATGTTGGAAGTCCTTTATAACCATCTCCATAATATAGGTTCGGTTGGTACCCCATTTTCGGGAGCATAACCTTTACTCTATCGTACAATGCCTTCTGCCGCTCAATACTATAAACCCGCACACCGCATTCCATTAATACGGCGGTTTGGTAACCGGAGCCCGTTCCGATTTCCAAAACTTTATCTCCTTTCTTCAACTCAAGAATCTGAGTTTGGAAAGCCACCGTGTATGGTTGCGATATGGTTTGACCAGCCCCTATTGGGAATGCTTTATCATCGTAAGCGAATCTTAAAAACGCATTATCCATGAAATAATGCCTCGGCACATTTTCAATCGCTTTTAGTACGAGCTTGTCTATAATGCCTTTTCCAGCTATCGCTTCCGCCAGCTTTTTCCGCATTCCCTTGTGCAAATAGCTATCTTCCATTCTCTGGTTCCAAAGATAATTCACCGACCACTCCTATCTGAATAGTCACGACTGTTAATACTCACATGTTGATAGATTACGAATCTAGTCGACACTTCAACACTCCCGTCAAAGTATTTTTGTAAAAAATCAAGACTGCTATGTTGAAAATCGGAGTTCTGGGGGCTGGACATCTTGGAAAAATTCACATTCGTCTCCTTAAGGAGATTCCTTCATTTACCTTGATTGGCTTTTATGATCCTGATCCTGAGAACAGCAAGAAGGTTGCGGAAGAGTTTGGAGTGAAAGCCTGGGATTCGGCTGCCTCGCTAATTGACGCCTGCGATGCTCTCGATATCGTGACACCAACTTTGCATCATTTCGAACTGGCTTCACAAGCAATCCGGAAATTCAAACACGTATTCGTTGAGAAACCGCTTACGCATACCGTTGCTGAAGGAAAAGCATTGATGGTCCTTGCTTCGGAAGCGAATGTGAAAGTTCAGGTTGGCCATGTTGAGCGATTCAATCCAGCTTTCATTGCAGCGAAAGAGATTCTTGAAGAGCCGATGTTCATTGAAACGCATCGTTTGGCTCAATTCAATCCACGGGGAACAGATGTTTCAGTAATTCTGGATCTCATGATTCACGATATCGATATTGTTTTGAGTCTTGTGAAAGCAAACATCCGTAGAATCAGCGCGAGCGGCGTTTCTGTTGTCAGCGAAACTCCCGATATCGCCAACGCAAGAATTGAATTTGACAATGGGGCTGTTGCAAATCTTACGGCATCGCGAATTTCATTGAAGAACATGCGTAAGTCAAGATTCTTCCGGAAAGACGCGTATATCTCTGTTGATTTTCTGGAAAAATCGGTGAGCATTGTGCGCATGAAAACAATCGACGGGCCTGTTGATGATCCGTTTGCAATGATCATTGATCTTCCTAATAATAAAGGCAAGAAGCAGATTTGGTTCGAAAGTCCGAACATTGATGCAACTAACGCCATCAAAATGGAGCTTGAAACATTTGGTCAGGCCATCATCAACAACACGCGGCCAATTGTTCCGATTGAAGAAGGTTTTTATGCTTTGGAGGTCGCGCATAAGATTATTGAACAGTTGGCGCTTAACCAGAAACTTGAGGTAATTAGTTGATTTTCAATTGTCAATTCCCAATTTTCCATACGTGTTAATTGAAAATTGACAATAGAAAATGTTTCCGAATTTCCAGATATGAAGTCGTTTGTCATTTTCGTTGGAGAGAACAACCATTCCCTTATTTTTGCCCCCTCGTCACAATAAACGCACAATTTCCTGCGTTATACACGTGCACGCCGAATGAAACACGTCTTACTCATTACCCGCCCGCTTCTTGTGGCTGCTTTTGCTTTTTGCATGAGCGGTTGTAAAATCTTTGATCCTGCTGAAGAGATTCCGTCATACGTGAAGATTACCAGTATTTCGCTCACTACCAGTGGGAATGAGGGTACAAACTCGCACAAGATTACTGACGCATGGATTTACGTCGACGGTGAACTTATTGGCGGATTTGAGCTTCCATGTACAGTTCCTATTCTTAAAGAAGGAACACATACTATTCTGGTTCGTGCAGGTATCATGCAAAACGGGTTATCATCAACCAGAGCTATCTACCCATTTTACAAGGGATGGGAAAGCACAATTGTTCTTACTCGTGGACAAATATTGACCCTTAGTCCTGCTGTAACTTATTTTCCGGTAACGAATTTTCTTTGGATGTGCGATTTTGATCAGGCGGGAACCAATATTGACGACAGTCCCAGTGCAGGAGCAACTTGGGACAATCTTCTCCAGGAAGTTGGTGCTCCGGAATCATTTGAATTACAATCCGGTTTTGCTGAATTGAATTCAGATACTAATCTGTTTTTCGCGAGAAATTCAGTTTCAGTTGTGTTCAATAACACATATGATATCTATCTCGAGCTTAATTACAAGTGCAACCAGAATTTTGTAGTTGGAATTTACAATACAGTAACAGCTGAATATATTCCTTGGGTGGAAGTTCAATTCACCTATTCCTGGAACAAAATTTACATCCGACTGAATGATGCGGTACTTACCCAACCTCCCAATGGGATTTACCATGTATATGTGGCGATGAAAAAATCGGATGTTGTGTCTAATCCTTATCTATACATAGACAACTTTAAACTAATCAATTAGAGTAACTTATGAA
>CAZBYM010000334.1:0-5107 GCA_964495745.1 uncultured Chryseobacterium sp.
CACAGAAAATTTTGCTCAATAATGGTTTTGTGAAAGTTGGGGAAGATGAGAAATTTTTTAAGTGGGTATTGGAAGAATTGCAGCAAAGACGCAAAGGCGACTTCGACTCCACGCCACAGCGGGCAGGCGCTCAGTCTGACAAACATTCTCGATACAACATTTAATTGAACAAGTCAATTCTGTGATTATTTACCAAGACAGATGTTGAAGAATATTGTCAGACTGAGTAGCCTTTTTCAGGGCGTATCGAAGGCTGACAATTACAAATCCCAAACCGTCTTGCGACGACTCTTCCACGGCTTAAAATATTCTTTGTGTTCCAGAGTTCGCCTTGTCGCCCTCGACTCCGCTCGGTCTGACAATTCACACTCCACGAAATTCATGAAAAGTAAAGATTAGAGATCCCAAACCGTCTTGCGACGACTCTTCCACGGCTTGAAATATTCTTTGTGTTCCAGAATAAACGCCATGAAGAAGTAAATGATGATTGGAGAACCCACTGTGAAGAAGGAGAGATAAATAAAATACATTCTGATTTTCGTAGGACGAATCGTGAGTTTTTTACCCCACCAATCGCAGACTCCGAACGCTTTAGTTTCGAACCAGGATGCTATTTTGTCTATGTGTTTGTTGCCGGTCATACTGTTTCCTTGTACTAATATAAGGAATTAATGGTTCGGAGCAAGATTCAGGCTCATCGTCCGTTTCAATGTCATACTTGTTTTTCGAATCTGAGAATGCCGTCATCAGCTCAAGTATGCCTTGACTTTCCAATGCATTATGGGGAATGATTCGAGCTGCGCGAACAATCGAATTGTTTTCAGGAGGCAAATTTTTGAGCAAGTTGATTGCATTCTCCTGAAGAATTTGATCATTCTGTTGCATTCCAATAGTAAATCGAAGTAGTGCAACAGTATTAATGAGAATGGAATTAACAGTGTGTACACCGATATTTTTGTGAACCCCGGGCGAAGTGACTCCAAATCGAAAGTGATTGTTCCAATACGATGATGCGCGAACGTCCAACAAGTTGCCTAGCTCCTCTATTGAAGATTCGCTCATTATTTTTGCGAACAGATGATCAGAGCAGTGGAACAAACCAGCGATTTGCGCGATTCGAACAGTTGGGAAATTTGACGGCCGCATGCGCATGAATTTCCAAACCTCTTGCTTCATAGGTTTCAGTTCGTATTTGGCCGCAAGATGTTGGTAGCGAAAAATAAGATCGCTGCAATATCCGTCGGTGGGAATTTGAGGAAGCAAGCCGGCCTGACCGAAAAGCAAAGCTTCGATATCAGCAAGATTGGTTCTTTGGCGCTGAATAAATTTATAGGGCAGTACGTGCGCCAATTGCTGAAATGGCTCAGAGTTTGTTCGCATTCCAAACTGACGAAGCAAATGACGATAAAATAGTTCATCGCGATCGCCTTTCAGATTGTCCAATTCCCCAAGTAGCATTTTCGCTCTTGAAACAAGTCTCGCTACTCCAAAAAGTTCGAGTCCTCCTGGCGAAACTACAGGCATCAACTCTTCCCCACCTTTCATGTCTGTAACCATGTCGAGCAATGCTTCATCCAACACAAGAACAGGAACATGATTTCCATGCGGATCGTGAACTTCACGGTCATTCACCAAAACAACATGAAGAATAACGGAATCATACGACTTGTCGTGGGTATGCCCGTGTTTCTTCCAGTCTGAAGCGCGAATATGCATTTCAATATTCCCAACCCAGAGTTGTCCGTTGAGTTCAATTCGTGCATTAAAAAAATCCGGGCCGCTATCCGAATTGAGTTTTCCGGGCGTAAGAATCAACAAATCTTTCCCGCATTCGGTTTTTAGCAATTTGCTTGCGTAAGGGTGCCGCTCCCAGATTCTGTGTAATTGTTTTTCCTGATCTATCATGCCCCAAACTTATGGAGCCAGAAACCAATTAGTCGGTTAACAAACGTTTATATACGGATATAAGTATTTGAAAACGGCTAGCTTCCTCATTATCTTCGAATCCGCTGTGGACACAATCATTTACATATTTGTTGCTCTATTCATTGCGTGGATATGGGTTGACTATTTCCGGCTGATTGATGTCTTTGAAAAAGAAAGTTTGCTTCGCGTTGCAGTGATATTCTTGCTGGGCGCAGTTTCTGTTTTGCCGGTACTCGGACTTCACATGCTGATTCAGAATCCGTTTGGGATTGAAATGAACGGAGAATTTGTCAATGATTACCTGTACTGCATTTTCGATACGGGTCTTGTCGAAGAATCGTCAAAGGCTTTGCTGTTCGGAGTGGCGTTTCTCTGCTTTCGAAAACATATCAATGAGCCGGTAGATTTTGTAGCTGCAATGAGTGTATGCGCACTTGGATTTGCAGCCGCAGAAAATGTAATGTATTTCTCAAGGTACGGCGCACATTTAATCAGTTCGCGAGCGGTCTTGTCCACACTGGGACATATGATGTTCACTTCAATTTTAGCGTACGCCATTATATTGATAAAGTTCCGCGGACGCAAACCAGGCATTCTCATTTTCGCAGTTTGTTTGTTGATCAGCGCGGCATTTCACGGCACGTACAATTTCTGGCTGATGTATGAAGTGCCAGGCAATTTTGGATGGATCACAACTATACTAATCTTCCTCCTTGGCATTTCAGTTTTTGCCACGATTCTCAACAACGCGTTAAACATTTCTCCATTCTTCACTTACAAACATGTCATCCATTCCTTTCTCGTCGTCAAACGACTATTTATTTATTATTTCGCTCTCTTCTTGGTACAATGCACGTTGTATTTCTGGAGAACAGATCTGAAACACACTGCTCAACTTGTTCTTCAGAACGCTTATGTTGTGTTGCCTGTGGTACTTATTTCAATTGTCAGATTAAGCAGATTCAAACTGATTCGTGGAAAATGGAATATGGTGCGCCCTGAATTACCATTTTCAGTTTCGTTCGGTGGAGACAGACAATTGGTCAATCCATTCGGATTCAGAATTTCGGTAAAAGGTGATCCTTTCAGCGATTATAGCGTCAATGTCTTTTTTGAAAAAGACATTCGTTTGAGTCCGCTATCGAGAAAGTCAGGCTACCTGAAGCATTCTCGCAGAGCATACATTTATGACAAACTTTACATTAATCAGGAAGAAGCTCACTATGCAGTAAGAATTTACATTGATGAAACTTCTGATCGACATGAGCTGGCATTGCTCCAAATAAAACACAAGGGCACGACATCAATGAACCATGCACCAATAGTTGCTATTCTGGATTCTTCGAACATAAAGGATCTGAAATCTGGTGACAATGATGTGAAGGCGCCATTCCTGGAATGGGCAACCATTGCTGCGATTCCCGAGGTGCAGGGACAACGTGCGTGATTGCAACGCAAGTTGAACGTTTATAAGAGCGCCAAAATTCCACCAGAGAATTCCTGCACTATTTCATTCATCCTACTTTTTGGGAATACGCTTCTCTTGTCGCGTAGCTCGAGTAACAAACTCTTTATCCTGATTCTGTGCAGGTGAAGTCTTCGCTCTGAAAATTGACTTGAACGGATACACCATTTGTCCAAGGAAAGTTGGAGGAACATCATTCTCAGGAATTCCCAGTATCGGTTGCTTGTCCTTTGGATTATAGAAAAATCCGAAAATCAAATCCCAAATTACCAATGAAGAAGCGTAGTTGTTCCCATACTTTCCCGGAATGTTACGCGAGTGATGCCAGAAATGAGTTTCAGGTGTGATGAAAATATACTTCAACGGTCCCCACGAGATTTTGATGTTGCAGTGTGAAATAAATGTGAGCATATACGCGATCCAAATGTACCAAATCACATAATTCTCAGCTTTGAATCCGCATAGAGCAAAAGGAATCCAGAACGCGGGCTTCAGAATTAAATATTCACCGAAGTGAAAGTGTCGTGTTGATGCAAAACCCAATTGCTCCTGTGCGTGATGAATTTTGTGAAACTGCCAGAGGAAATTACTCCTATGCATAATAAAATGTGCCAACCATTGAAGAAAATCGATTGCAACAAAAAATACAATGAATCGTAACGCTGGTGGAAGACCATCATGCAAATTGACCAATGGTAATTCTATACCCATAGCGCCGAACATTTTTTTCATCAGAAATTCAATTCCTGAAGCAATTGCGTACAATCCGATAGCTTGAATGACGAAATCAATAAAAACAACATACAGAATATCGGTCCAGAAACTTTTGCGACCAACTACCGGGTATTTCAATAGTTTCGGAGCAAGATTCTCCAGCGAGAATGCGATGAAGTAAACGAGAAATAAATAAATAAGAGGATTGTGTACGTCAGGATTTTCAAACGACAGTTTCATGTACGTTAAGTACTCATCAAATCCATTGGAAACTGATTCAAGAAATGTCGTTGGTGTTCCCTCAACCTGCATTCAGTAAAGTTAGGAAATCATCTCTTTCAGATGTTTCTCTACAGATTCGGGAAGCTTTGTAACTCCCTTTTCGGAAATCACCAGATAATCCGGACCTGGCCGGTATTTGTTTACATCGGTCTTGCGATCGTTGCACAAAAACACGCCAATGATATCTTCTTTGTCAATCATGCTATCACTTCTTCCTGTAGTGTGCGGCGAACGTCCATCAACAATGAAAACAAATCCGTTAGGTTGTTCTGAAGCGAGTCGGATCACCTCAGGATCGTTTACCATGCAATCTCGCACCAACAAATGTAAATGCACAAGAAAATCTTTATTATAAGCGATGTTGCCAGGTATTACTCCTATTTCCGGATCCACGAGTTGTCCAATGAAGAGCTCACTCTTGGATGCCACATTTTGCAACTCTTCTTTGCTGAAAGGCGACAGTAGATGAAGTTCCTTCTTTCCATCCTCAAGCAAAAGCACGTGACAATTCATAGGAAATATTTATGTAAAAATAAGAGACTTCATGATGCCAATTACCTGCTAACCCAATAGAGATTAACACGAAATTCAACCCAAATTATCAGCTTTGAAAACGCCTTATCGCCAATCATTTTCGCTAGATAATAATGTATTCATCACCATGTGGCAGTGTCTCAGTTTGATCATAAATGTTCCACTCTAATTAATAACCGAACTGCG
>CAZBYM010000335.1:0-5062 GCA_964495745.1 uncultured Chryseobacterium sp.
ACTGGCGAGTTTATGTGTGAATGATTTTGACAATGCAGAATCCTGTTTCCTTGCCTTCAAGAAAAAGGCCGGAAGAAAATACAAAGATCCGATGCTCGATCAACTTATTGCAGGTTGTAAATCAGGAAGAGAAATGTGGATGAAACCGGGCAAGGCACGCATCACGAATCTTGGAAAGAATGTAAACTCCGTATATCCTGATTATGCTCCGGTATTGATTTACAAAAGTGATATTTTACTTTTCACTTCGAAACGTCCGGGTAATACCGGAAATGATAAAGACGATGAAGGCTTTTTCTACGAAGATGTTTATCAAGCGAAAGGTGAAAGTTGGAACAGATGGAAAGAGCCTTTCAAATACGATACTTCGCTGGTAAAACGCAGAGGAATTTTCTCATTGCTTTTCAATAAAGCGGAAATCGTTTCTGAAATCAACACGGAAGATCACGATGGTTCTATCACGCTTTCTCCGGATTCAACCGACTTGTATATTTTCCGTTATGGCGACATTATGAAAGCTGCTTGGGATGGAAAACGTTGGCAACGTCCTCAGCGAATCGGAGAAGAAATTGATATGCGCGCAAGTCATGAGCCTTCCATTTTCCTTAGTCGCGATGGAATGACTTTGCTATTTGTAAGTGATCGCAAAGGTGGCGTCGGGCAAAAAGACATTTGGATTTGTGACAAGCAAGGAAACAATTGGGGCAAACCTCATAACATCGGATTGGAAGTAAACTCTCCATTCAATGAGGATTCTCCTTTCCTTTCTCCTGATGGAAACACTTTGTATTTTTCTTCCGAAGGTCACAATAGCATGGGTGGTTATGATGTATTTAAATGCACGCGTAACCAAAACGGAATGTGGTCGCAACCGGAAAATCTTGGCGCGCCAATCAATAATGGCGGAGACGATATTTTCTATACGCCACTTGAAAATGGTTCAGGTGCATATTACTCCACGTTGAATCGCGACGGAGAAGGTGATCTTGATCTGTATTTCATCCAGTATTTTCCGGCAGTTTCTCCAATGGCGAAACTTCGTGTTGATGCAAAAGGATTAGCTCCGCAAGACAAAGTAACTATTCGGATGACAACTCCTGATGGTCGTGAGCTGAACACTTTCACGCTTGGAACGGCAGACAGCGTGATTTATCCATATGCGCCAAATACAAAAGTAGTTTACGAAATTTCTGCCCCTGGATTTACGACAATCACAAGCACTCTTGACTTCGCGAATGCTTCGGAAGAACAATTCGTATTGCAACAACTTAAGATTACAAGAACAGAACGTTCAGCAAGTCTCGGACTGGAGAATTATTATTTCGCTGTTGATAGCGCAATCAATCCGGTTGGAGTAACGGATCCATTTACTGAATTACCGGTGATGCGAACTAATTTTCTGGACAGTTTAAATGATGCACATGCATTATCAATTTCCTGGACAACGAACAGCATATACGAATCATCTATGGTGATGGCTGGAGCAAGTAATCTCGAAACAATGGAGTTTACTTCGGTATATTTTGATTTCGACAGACACGATCTCAACGCTTCTGGAGGTTTGGAAGTTCAAACAATTGTTGCGTGGTTAAAAGCTAATCCAGACAAGAAAATTGAAATCTCCGGACACGCAGATGAGAAAGGTGATGAGAAATACAATCAACGTCTTTCAGAAAAACGCGCCAATGTAGTCAAAGCAGCGTGTGTTGCTGCTGGTGTGAACCCCGATCGTCTCATTTCCGTAGGTAAAGGTGAAACGGAGCCGGTTTCTGAAACGCTTACTCTTGATCAAAAAGACGATGATCCAGGCAGAAAGAATCGACGAGTAACGGTTAGAGTGGTAGAATGAACCATTCAATGTTGGTAAAAGTCATTTTTTACGTGGAAATTACACGATAAAGGCGTATTTTCGCCCCACTAACTGAAAACCTGGCCTGAATAGACCTCATTTTGTGAAGATGTTGCGGAGACGCCTTGCTCTTATTGTTTCACTTGTATGCGCTCAACTTGTTGCTGTAGCACAAGCTCCTGCTCCTATTCCAGGTAATTATCGCGAGAATTTTGTTGAAGGAAACAAGTTGATTGAAGAAGCGAACTGGCCGATGGCTCTTGTTTACTTTACTGAAGCGTACAAAGCTGATTCTACAGTTGCCAATGTAAATTACAAAATGGGCGTGTGTTATTTGAACACATCGTCTTTCAAACGCAATTCTTTGGTTTATCTGCGAAGAGCGGCGAAGAATGTAACACGCAATTACGATCCATTCGAACCACGCGAGAAAAAAGCTCCTGAGAATACATTCTATTTTTTAGCACAAGCTTACCATTACAATTTTCAATTCGATTCCGCGATCAGCTATTTCGAATCGTACAAAGCTATTCTGGGAATTCGCGATCCGGAAATGACAAAGGAAATTGACATGCGAATCAATTGGTGTAATAACGCCAAAGAATTCATGGCAACTCCTCTTGCTGTAACGATCACGAACATGGGCGACAGCATCAATGGCATTCATCCTGACTATGGAGCTGTAATGTCTATTGATGAAAACACAATCTATTTTACATCACGACGTTTTGGTGAAACTGCTCTTGATGGTGGTTACTACGAAGACATTCTGACTTGCGAGAAAAAACCTGACGGCACATGGACTTCCGCTCGGCCGATTAGTCCATACATCAATACTCCAACGAACGAAGCTACAATTTCATTAAGCACAGATGGACAGTCGTTGTTCCTTTATCGTGATGATAATGGTGGTGATATTTATTCTTCTACTACGATGAATGGAGAATGGATGGCACCTTTACCTCTGGGATCAGACATCAACACAAAGTACTGGGAAACGCACGCTTGTATGTCGGCGGATGGAAATACATTGTACTTCGTAAGCGATCGTCCGGGAGGATTTGGCGGAAGAGATATTTACCGTTGCGTGAAACTTCCCAATCAGAAATGGTCACGCGCACTTAATCTTGGACCGACTATTAATACTGCAATGGACGAAGACGCACCGTTCATTCACCCTGACCAACACACATTGTTCTTCTCTTCGAAAGGTCACAAGTCGATGGGCGGATTTGACATTTTCTTCACAGTAAAAAATGATGAAGATGGTTCTTGGAGCGCTCCTGCTAACATGGCGTATCCGATTAATACTCCGGATGACGATGTGTTCTACATGACTTCTCCCGATGGTAAGCGCGCTTACTTTTCTTCTGTACGTGAAGGCGGATACGGAGAGAAAGACATTTACATGGCCGAGTTGCAGCAGGCAACTACACAAGCCCTCACATTGATGAAGGGAAGAATCTACAATGCTGATGGATCTCCACTTACGCAGAAAGTTGAAATCACAGTAAACAATTCATTGAATGGAGAGTTGATTGGTGTTTATCGTCCGAATTCACGAACTGGAAATTTCACGATCATTCTTCCAACTGGAGGAACTTATCAGATCAGTTATGTGGTCGATGGTAAAGAATACGCGAACGAGATAATTGATGTACCTGCAGGTTCTAACTATGACGTGATCGATCGTTCAATTGACCTTCGGGATCTTGTCCTGGGTAAAATCAGGTCTGACGTTCCAGTGGATACAATTGGAAAAGGAAACCAACATGTTACGCTCCCTGGGGATTCACTTGTAAATAACAAACCACCTAAAAACTACAAGGCTGAACTTACTGAGCACCATAATTTGAGCTTCACGATGTTCTTTAAGTATAACATTAGCTCAATTGACCCTAATGACCCTGACTTTAAGAACTTTATCGACAGTTGTATTGCGCATATTAACAAATACGGAGATATTAGTTTCAGGATAACAGCTGCGGCCTCTCAAGTACCAACCAAGAAATTCTCGAGCAATAAGGCCTTGGCCGAAGATCGGGCTACCAAAGCTCAAACTGTGGTTGATAACGCATTGCGAGCAAAAGGCGTTGATATGACCAAAGTGAAATGGGTGAAAGTAACTGCATATGTACTTGGTCCACAGTACAAGACGGATTTCGAAAAAAAGAAGAAGGTTTACGAGAAGTATCAATACGTAAAAATTCGAGGTTACTAATACGGAATTCATCTATCTGATTAAGCCTTTCATAGCAATATGAGAGGCTTTTTTTCTTGGTGCATAACCTACTCGGAAAAATGGTTCGTTTTTTGTTATTTTTGAAGTGAACAGGTTTTTAATCCGGGAATCAGGAATCGTGAGACAGTACTATAAATTATTGTGTTTAGGGCTTGCGTTGATTATCGCAGGAACTGTTCAAGGACAGCCTCAGAAAGCCGGAGGTATTCCCGATCCAGATCTTGCCGATGAGCATTTCGGACATCGCAATTATGTAATGGCTTTACCAATCTACGTTGCTCTTGTTAAGAAAGAAGCCAGCAACTACCTCTACAATTACAGAACCGGTCTTTGTTACCTCAATACAAACAGCAACAAGAAAGAAGCTGTCAAGTATTTCGAGTTCTGTACAAAACAACCAAAAGCAGATGTTGATGCTTGGCTCTATCTTGGACAAGCATACCATCACGCGCATCGTTGGGATGATGCAATTGGTGCATACAATTCGTATAAAGCGAAAGCAGATAAAGATGGAAAAGCTCGCGCCGATCTTTACATCCAGCAATGTAGCAATGCCAAAGTTCTTGTGAAGAGTCCATTGAATGTAACTTTTCAAAGTTTGGGCAAAGAAGTGAATACGGAATTTCCAGACTACTACCCTTTCGTAACTCAGGATGAATCCATGTTGTGTTTTACTTCACGTCGCAAAGGCAATGTTGGAGCACCTACAGTGGAAGTTGATGGCTATTACGCTTCCGATATTTATTTTTCACGTTCGGTAAACGGTCTTTACGGGAAAGCAAAAAATGCCGGAGCAATGGTCAATGGAAATTACGACGAGCAATGCGTTGGACTTTCCGCGGATGGAAATTGGATGACCGTTTATGTAGATAACATAAATACCGCCGGAGAAATCATGTTCTCAGCGTACAATAAATCATTTGCAAAACCAATTGCATTTGACGGAATCGAGAATAATATCAACAACGGAT
>CAZBYM010000336.1:0-5010 GCA_964495745.1 uncultured Chryseobacterium sp.
AGGTTCACAGTTAAGTTCACAGTTAAGAACGTTCATCGTTAGAGCGTTAATCGTTCAAAACTTGAGAAGTGCCGTTGACTAACTCGTTGGTTTGAATAAGTACATTATTCTTATCTTGAACACGTGAAGCGCTCCCCCCTATCCTGTCCAGCGCCGCTATGTAACAGTATTAATCCAGGTTCACCAATTGAACCGGATACTGACGTGCGCGCCAATCTCAGTACTACACATGAGAATATGATTCGCAGATCGTCTTCAACTGCGGCAATTTTGAGAAAATGTGTATTAGCATTTTACTTTCTTGCAACTTTTACATCCACGATTGGAGCTCAAAATCGTGAAACAGATTCATTACTTTCCTTATTACAAGTTGCAAAGGAAGATTCGAATAAAGTGAATCTTCTGAATGATCTCTCAAAATTAACGCGGAGTGATAGCGTTGATCTAGCCATGGTTTATTCGACTCAAGCACAAGCTCTAGCCGTTAAAATCAATTATCAGCGAGGCCTGGCCAATTCTTACAAGAACATTGGTATTTGCTGTTATGTGAAAGGCAAGAATGTTGAAGCACTACAGTACTGGGATCTCGCAGAACAGGTATACACTTCACTTGGTGACAAGATTGGTGTCTCAAATATGTTGAACAATAAAGGTGCTGTTTATTTTAATCAGAGTGACGATTCCAAGGCCTTGGAATTGTATTTGAGCTCACTCCAGCTTGCTGAAGAAGCAGGAGACACACTTCGCATTGTCACGGCGCTTGGAAATGTAGGGGCGGTGTATTCTAATAAAAGAATCACACATACTCTGGCACTTCAAAACTACTTACGTGCACTGCCTTTATGTGAAGCTATTGAGGATAGCTACACATTAGGACTTTTGACCAGCAATATCGGTGACGTATATTACAAGCAAGGGAATGACAGCACAGCAAAGTTGTATTTTATTAAATCAGCACAGACTTTTGAAGATACGTGGGACATGTGTTATCCATTGAACTACCTTGGAAAAATTTACAAACGGCAGGGCGATTATGATACTGCCCTCATTTACCATTCGAGAGCATATGAAATTGCCAAAGCGAACGACTCTGATCTGGATATGGTTCAATCGAAAATCGGTATAGCTAACGTTTATCTCGGCAAGCGAGATTATGATGAAGCTGCAAAGAATTTTCTATTAGCAGAGGAGATTGCAATACCAATTCATGCGCTTGATGAACTAAAGGAAATTTATGGAGGCCTTGCAAGTGTATATTATCAAAGCCAAGACTTTGCCAATGCGTATACTTATCAAGTCAAGCTCATCGCTGTCAAGGATAGCATCTATAATATCGATACGGACAAAAAATTACAGGGTCTCCAATTCAATTTCGATCTGAACAAGAAACAAGCCGAAGTTGATTTACTTGTCAAGGACAACGAAATCAGTGAAAAAGTAATTGAGCGGCAGAAGCTCGTCCGCAATGGATTTATTGGAGGATTTGTTGTTGTACTTATATTCGCTGGAATATTTTTCCGTCAGCGTATACGAATTGCGAAAGAAAAAAAGATTAGCGACGTTGAAAGAAAACGCAGCGACGAATTACTCCTGAACATTCTGCCGGAAGAAGTTGCAGAAGAGTTGAAAGCAAAAGGTTCAGCAGAAGCGCAACTCATCGATGAAGTCACTGTTTTGTTCACTGACTTCAAAGGTTTCACCGCGATTTCGGAAAAATTGTCTCCGAAGGAATTGGTAAAAGATTTGAATGAGTGCTTTTCCGCATTTGATCACATCATGGAAAAATACGGAATGGAGAAAATTAAAACCATTGGAGACTCGTACATGGCTGCAGGTGGACTTCCCACTCCAAATAGAACACATGCAGAGGATGCTGTGAAAGCTGCAATGGAAATTCGCGAATTTATTGAATCAGGAAAAGCCGACAAGCTTGCAAAAGGCGAACCATTCTTTGAAATCAGAATTGGAATTCATACAGGACCAGTCGTTGCCGGAATTGTAGGCGTAAAAAAATTCGCGTACGACATTTGGGGTGATACGGTAAACACAGCGTCACGTATGGAAAGCAGCGGAGAGGTTGGGCAAGTGAATATTTCGGAGACGACGTATGCGTTGGTGAAGGATAAATTCAATTGTGTTTCGCGAGGGAAAATTGTTGCGAAGGGAAAGGGGGAAATTGAGATGTATTTTGTCTTAAGTAGAATAATACAAAAATGTAATCCCGAAAAATGAAAATACCATTTCTTCAGTTTCTCTTGAGCTTGTTAATAAACTTGATTATTGGTGGACTACTCGCTAGGGATCGGTGCCCAAATTCATTCAACCACCCAAGAACTACTGCGTTATGAGAAAATATCGAACAATTCTATTGCTGATTCTGTTCACTGGTAGTTATGATATGGTGTTATCGCAGACAAGTGAAGTTGATTCTCTATTAACTGTGATTAAGGGTGCGCCAGATGACACCAATAAGGTTAACTCATTGATTGATTTAAGTGTTCTGTTACGTAAAATACGAGACCCCAACCATTTAATGTAGAAGAAGCTGCAAGGAAATACCAAATTGTAGCGACAAGCGCAGGTATGCTAAATTCTATACAAATCCTCTTTAGTACACGAACGATCCAATTTGCAACTTCCTTTATGGTCATATATATTTATTACTAACTAGTTTGTTTATCACACAAAATATTCACTAATCATTTATAAATTTCGTATGCTATAAACGCTCACCCCCCCCCAATTTACACAATCCCACTCTCCTACCCGTCTGTAAACGCTTAAGTTTCGAGTTAAATGTTTCGGGGAAAGTCGAATGTGTTGGGGAAATCGTGATAAATATGAGTTTCGGTTCAACGTTTCAGGTTGCGGAAAATCGGTCTTCGTAAGTGGGGATTGCTTCGTGCCTCTATGACTTAGAGAGATGATTGTTTATTCTGTCTTCGCTAGTGGGGATTGCTTCGTGCCTCGCAATGACCCACTGGCGATGCGGACGCTATGAAATAGTACACTAATAACACGGAAAAGGCGGATTAAGCTAATTTTGAATTGCTATCCGCGATTATCCGTTTCGTCCGCGTGTTCCGTGTACCATTCCAATAACTCGAAACTCTTTATCTTTACAATTCAACAGAACTTACAATGAAACCGCAATACATCACCAACGATAAAGGAAAAAAAGTATCAGTCGTGCTTTCTTTGAAAGAGTACGAACATATAGTAGAACAGCTTGAAGAGCTTGCAGATATTCGTGCGTATGATGCTGCCAAAAGTGTGAGTGAACCTTCCATTCCAATGAAACGTGCTTTTAAGGAGCTGGACGCTAAACGAAAAAAGCGTAAATAATGTATCAGGTAATTATTCGGAAAAGCGCATTAAAGGTGCTTGACAAGATCCCTGATCCAGATTACACGAAAATTAAAAAAGCGATTGCTGCACTTGTGCAAGATCCACGTCCAATTGGATATATCAAACTTCACGGACGGTCAGGCTACAGAATTCGTCAAGGCAATTACAGAATCATTTACGAGATCGTTCGAGACATGTTAATTGTTGAGGTGATCGCTATTGGACACAGGCAAGATATTTATGATTAGGCTGTCTTAGCTAGTGGGGATTGCTTCGTGCCTCTATGACATGGAGAAGTGAAGGCTTATTCTGTCTTCGCTTGTGGGGATTGCTTCGTTCCTCGCAATGACTTACGAGACGCGATGACTTACGAGACGCGATGACCCATTGGCGATGCGAACGCTTTGAAATAGTACACTGATAACACTGAAAATGCGGATTAAGCAGATTTTAAAATGCTATCCGCGATTATCCGTTTCGTCCGCGTGCTCCGCGTACTATTCACTCAACCACGATCCTCTCCCAACTCTCCCCTTCTTGCGTGAACACTTTAATCAAATACATTCCACGCGATAGATTCAAAAGCACACGCACATTTTCTTCTGAACAAATTGCTTCGTGAACAAGTGCGCCTTGCATGGAATAAATTTCAACGCTCAGAATTTCGCTTGCAGATTGAATGTGTATTTCTCCGCTCGTGGGATTTGGGAAGATAATAATTCCATTCTGCGTTTGTGTTTCAACTTGCTCTACGCTCAGCCATCCTGCTTGATCGGTATGCAACAACTGACATTGCATATCGGCGCTGAGATCAGAATTTCCTGTGATATAAAATCCGTAAGCGAGCGAAGAAATTATTTGGTGACCGACATTTATACTTGGAGAACCGTATCCGTGCGACCAAAGGAGATTTCCAATTGTATCGGTTCGAAAAACAACGGTGCTCAATCCGCCCGGACCCACACTGCCGCTGTAACCGGTTCCGATAAATCCATTCCAGACTTCGAGAACAGAAAATGCTGCGTCTGCTCCTACTCCTCCAGATGTTGTTCTCCACGACGAATTTCCATTCATGTCTATTTTCTCCAGCAAAAAATCGAAAGGAGAAAAATTAAAGATTTCTGTTTCGCCGTATAGGAGAAGATTTCCATCGCTGGTTGCAATTATTCCTTGTGAGCCGTTCTGCAATGTGTCGCCATACGTGTTCGTCCAAACAGTGTCATCAAACTTGTCGTAACGACCGACCCATACATCGTAATCAGATCCGTTATTGAAATCGGCAACAACTGCATAACCGGAATCAGGAAGTGCAACAACGCCTTGGGCATACGCGTTCGTTCCTACACTTTGCGTTCTGTATCCAATGACGTTAAAATATTTCGTACAATGAAAAATGCGTATCTCATTCGTGCTGCCAATCGATGAATATCCGACAAATACGAATGTGCTGTCGCGCAATTGTACTCCTGCGTGGTACGATAGATTTCCAACCGAAGCATACGAAGCCACACTTCCAAGTTCTGTTCCGTTTGTATCGTATCGTGCGGCAAATCCGCTTGTGAGTCCCGATGAAATGTAAGTTCGCTCGCCCCAAACCACGAGTTGGTTGTCCAAGTCTAGGAAAATTCCTTGCGCGTAATGGTTGTGAAATGTGTCGCCGTA
>CAZBYM010000337.1:0-5002 GCA_964495745.1 uncultured Chryseobacterium sp.
TCCAGTCGTGCAATCCTGCCAATCCTGCGTAAATCAACCCATTGGCACGTGTATTGACCTAGTGTAATGAACATAAAAACACACTAATTCAATACATAAAGTCATGGGTAAAATTATTGGAATTGACCTTGGAACAACGAACTCTTGCGTAGCCGTAATGGAGGGTAATGAACCCGTTGTTATTCCAAACAGTGAAGGTCGCCGCACAACGCCATCAATTGTCGCATTCGTTGAAAACGGCGAACGTAAAGTGGGTGATCCTGCGAAACGTCAAGCCATCACGAATCCGCGCAAAACGATATACTCGATCAAACGTTTCATGGGTCACACTTTCGATGAAGTGACTGTTGAAACCGGTCGCGTTCCTTACACGGTTGTAAAAGGAGATAACAATACTCCGCGTGTACAGATCGACGAAAGAAAATATACGCCGCAGGAAATCTCTGCTATGATTCTTCAGAAAATGAAGAAGACTGCAGAAGATTACCTCGGCACGGAAGTAACAGAAGCCGTAATTACGGTTCCTGCCTATTTCAACGACTCACAGCGTCAAGCGACGAAAGAAGCCGGAGAAATTGCAGGATTGAAAGTGCGTCGTATCATCAACGAGCCAACGGCAGCAGCTTTGGCGTATGGTCTTGACAAGAAAAACCAGGACATGAAAATCGTGGTGTTTGACTGCGGTGGTGGTACGCACGACGTTTCAATTCTTGAATTGGGCGACGGAGTTTTCGAAGTAAAATCTACAGATGGAGATACGCACCTTGGTGGTGATGATTTCGATCAAAAAATTATTGATTGGCTGGTTGCAGAATTCAAATCTGAAAATGGAAATCTTGATTTGACTAAAGATCCGATGGCGCTTCAGCGTTTGAAAGAAGGTGCTGAGAAAGCGAAAATCGAATTGTCGAGTTCTGCTTCTACAGAAATCAATCTTCCGTACATCATGCCGGTAGATGGAATTCCAAAACACTTGGTGCGTACTCTTTCACGCGCGAAGTTCGAGCAACTTGTTGATGATTTGATCAAGCGTACAATTGAGCCTTGTAAATCGGCGATGAAAAATTCCGGTTACTCAATCAGTGACATTACAGAAGTAATTCTTGTTGGTGGCTCAACACGTATTCCTGCCATTCAGGAAGCGGTGCAGAAGTTCTTCGGAAAAGCTCCTTCGAAAGGTGTGAATCCGGATGAAGTAGTTGCAGTTGGGGCAGCGATTCAAGGTGGAGTTCTCACAGGAGAAGTAAAAGATGTGTTGTTGCTTGATGTAACTCCACTTTCATTGGGTATCGAAACGTACGGCGGTGTGATGACAAAACTCATCGACGCGAACACAACAATTCCTTCGAAGAAATCAGAAACGTTCTCAACAGCATCAGATTCTCAACCAAGTGTGGAGATTCACATTCTGCAAGGTGAACGTCCGATGGCGGCACAGAACAGAACAATTGGTCGCTTTGTGTTGGATGGAATTCCACCGGCACCACGTGGCACACCGCAGATTGAAGTTTCATTCGACATCGATGCAAACGGAATTCTTCAAGTGTCTGCGAAAGACAAGAACACCGGCAAGACGCAGAACATTCGCATCGAAGCAAGTTCAGGTTTGTCGAAAGACGAAATCGAAAAGATGAAACGCGAAGCAGAAGCGAACGCCGACTCTGACAAGAAATTGAAAGAAGAAGCAGAGTCGATGAACAAAGCCGATCAGCTCATCTTCCAAACAGAGAAGCAACTCAAAGAATACGGAGACAAACTTCCAGCAGATAAGAAAGAGCCGATTGAAACTGCATTAGCTGAGTTGAAGAAAGTTCACGAAGCGAAAGATGTTCCGGCAATAGAACCGGCAGTTGCGAAATTGCAAGGCGTGTTGCAGGGAATGTATGAGGCGATGCAGAATGCACAGCAGCAAGGAGCGCCGAATGAAGGTCCGCAAGGAGGAGAAGAAAAGAAAGGTGATGGAGAAGTGCAGGATGTGGATTTTGAGGAAGTAAAAGATGAGAAGAAATAATCGTCAGCCTTCGACTCCGCTCAGTCTGACAAGCGTCGCTGAACAAGAGCAATAATAATGTGCTAATGGGTTAGTGTGCTGATTTGCTAATGCGCACAACCAACCGCACAAATGAAGAGTAAAATAGAGAGACCGCTGCTGTGAGATGAATTCGAACGGTGGCGGTTTTTTTTATAGATAATAATTATTAAGTATGAAAAAGTCGAACAACATGTACATGGACGCCCTTCGTTTCGGGGTAGAATCTATGCCATTAGGCATCACAATAAACAAACTCAAGAGTCACTTGGGCACGCTTGGGTGGACCATTTCTGATGACCAATCAGAGTACTTCCAATATTGGTTTTTCACAAATTTCTATCATCCTAGCGCATTTCAGAATTTGGAATATGGTAACACTCAACAGGTTCATCATATGCTAAAGGAAACTGCGACTCTTGGAGATGTAACATGCCCTATGACTGCGGATGCATATGACACATTTCTTGATTTTGAAAAATTGGAACGGGCTAAAATTGATACAAAAAAAGCGACTAATTTATCCTTGATTGCAATTGGCATTTCAGCTGTTCTAGCTCTAATTCAGATAATTCTTCAAATTTTTTGTGGATGCAATTAAATATACTGTTCTCATTTTGAGAACTTTTCCTATCTTTGTATCTGAATAGTATTTATGCATGTTATTACCCGTTCTAAGCTAATTGACTTCTGGAAGAAGCACCCTCCATCAGAAAGCGGACTAAAAACTTGGTTTCAGAAAGTGAAAACGGCAAAATGGAAATCGTTTCAGGATATCAAGAAAGATTTTCCAACAGCTGACCAAATCGGGAATAATCGCATAGTTTTTGACATTAAAGGCAATGATTACCGAATGATCTGTCTGGTTTTTATCCAAGGTCAGAAAGTGTACGTAAGATTTGTTGGAACACATGCAGAGTACGATAAACTCAAAGACGCAAAGAATATATGAACATGGTTAAACCCATCCGCACCAAAAAAGATTACAAAGCAGCCCTCAAACGCATTGATGAACTCATCGCGAAAAATCCAAAAGAGGGAACTGCAGTGTATGATGAACTTGACGTGCTTGGAACTTTAGTTTCTGCTTACGAGGACATCCACTTCCCTATTGATGCACCAGATCCGGTAGAAACGATAAAGTACGTCATGGAAGAAAACGGTTTGAAGCAGAAGGATATGATTCCATACTTTGGAAGCAAAGGATTGGTTTCGGAGTTTCTTAGTGGGAAGAGAACACTGAGCATTGCGACTATTAAGGCGTTGCATAAAGCGTTTCGGTTGCCGTATGAGTTGTTGATTTCATGAAACAAATTCTCTTCCCCATATCGTTATTCAGCGCAATAGTCTTTACGAGTTGCGGCAACACAACGCCCGAAAATCTTGTTGTACCACCACAGTCACTTATTCCACCTCAAGTTGTTTCAACCTCGAACTGTTACAAGGTTCGGGATAATTCGACTGGTAATATTGTTGGTGACTGGTTTATAGTAGGAATGACCAGAGCGAAAATGAGTGAGATAGAGTGTTTTGAAATTGATGCGATCGGAATAACGGATGATGGCGCTGGCAATGTAACCTACCGAGAAGACGGCTGGAGCATTAGTCATCATGGCGATTATGTGTCGCGGTGTAAATACACGCTCATGCAGAATAATAGTGTCCTGCATGAATATGAAATCGATATGGAACGGGATCTGGTTATTGATTTCGAAATCGCACGACTGGATTCTCAATATCTGATTCTTGTTCGCCCTCCGGATCATCCGGGAGAGGATACGCTTTCGTATTTGTATATGCGGAAGTAGTAGTTCTCGGTCCGTCCGCCTTCGACTACGCTCAGTCTGACAAGAATCCCAAAACAACACTCGAGTAAAGACAAGTTTCGAAATCTAGTGTCCAAATGAAACTTGTTTGAAACACATTGTCAAACTGAGCGGAGCCGAAGGGTGACAACACGATGAATCTGATTTTTTTGTAATTTAATTCCATGATCACCATCACCCCCATCCGCACCGCCAAAGACTACCGCGCCGCATTGAAGCGCATTAATCAACTCATCGCGAAAAATCCAAAAGAGGGAACTGCGATGTATGATGAACTTGACGTGCTTGGAACTTTGGTTTCTGCTTACGAGGACATCCACTTCCCTATTGATGCACCAGATCCGGTAGAAACGATAAAGTACGTCATGGAAGAAAACGGTTTGAAGCAGAAGGATATGATTCCATACTTTGGAAGCAAAGGATTGGTTTCGGAGTTTCTTAGTGGGAAGAGAACACTGAGCATTGCGACTATTAAGGCGTTGCATAAAGCGTTTCGGTTGCCGTATGAACTTTTGATTTCATAAGTATACGCTTTGAAAACATTCTGGAGGAAATACAAACAATTGTTACCTGTAGTAATTCTATCAGGATTGTGCGTATTGACTGCACTCAGAATTCTTACGACCTCTATCGTCGATGGAAATATAATCACGACTTACGAATTTACATCCGCACATTTTGGAGCATTTACTTCTGTAGGTCTTTGCTTTCTCTCGTTTTTCATTGTCAGAAAATACTACAAATATGTGCTCGGCCTAACACTGTTCTTCGGGTTGTTTTCTTTACTCAATTTCACTGTTACGGCTTACTCATGGAATCTCACACTTGGTGGTCTATCAATTACGGTTGAGCCGGTTGCTCTACTTGTTGGAATCCTCGTGATCGTAATTAATTTTGATAAAATCTCACGCCTTTGGAATACAAAACGAAAGGAAACAATTCAGGATGCTAATGATGAATTCGAAAGTGATCTCCTGAAATATAAAGTACAGTACAGGAATTCCTCGAGCGAAGAGCTGCAGAAAGTAGCTAACGATATTCGTTTCAAACCGGGAGCAATTGAAGCAGCGAAGCAGGTGTTGAAAGAGCGCCAAGTCATCTCTCGGTACGACTAAATCCTTCTGAGCTTCGCCAAGATTTTCAAGTC
>CAZBYM010000338.1:0-4998 GCA_964495745.1 uncultured Chryseobacterium sp.
CAATCTTTGCTGTTGTAAATGGATTCGCCGCTGCAATTCTCGGAGTTCAAAATGCATTGATCATTGGAATCTTCGCCGGAATCATGAATATCATTCCATACGTGGGGCCATTAATTGGAGGAATGTTCGCAATCATCGTTGGAATTTCAACGAATTTAACAATGGATTTTTACAGCGAAATGGTACCATTGGCAACGAAAATATTTTTCGTTTTTGTTGGTATGAACCTCTGCGATGGGTTCTTGGTTCAGCCATATATTTTTAGCAATCGCGTCAAAGCCCATCCACTTGAAATATTCACAGTAATTCTTGTTGCTGGTTCACTAGCAGGAATCGGAGGAATGGTGGCTGCAGTTCCTGTTTATACTGTCCTTCGGATTATTCTTCGTGAGTTCGTTACCCAATCTCGCTTTGTTCGGAAATTGACAGACGAAATGGACGAGCTAACACCCGACACATAAGTAATTTCAACTTTCGTATGATTCACCCAACCACACTTGACTTTCTCAAAAAGTTGAAGAGCAACAACAACCGCGACTGGTTTGAAAAAAACAGACTGAGGTATGATGCTGCAAAAGCAGATGTGGAAACCAATGTCGAAAGTATAATTACTTCAATTCGCCAATTTGATCCACGAATCACTGCAGATATTACTGCGAAAAAATGTTTATTCCGGATTTATCGTGATGTTCGATTTTCAAAAGATAAACGTCCGTACAAAAATAATCTCGGTGCAAGTATTAATCCGGGAGGAAAAAAAGCGATTGCGCCAGGATATTATTTTCATGTTGAAGCTGGTGGTGCATTTCTCGCTGGAGGAATCTGGCAACCTCCCGCACCTGAACTTGCTAAAATCAGACAGGAAATCGATTACAATTTTGATGAGTTTAACAAAATTGTAACGCACAAATCGTTTCGAAAATATTTTGGATCATTGGACCAAGATGACAAATTAGTTACTTGTCCGAAAGGTTATCCGAAAGATCATCCCGCGATCGATTTTCTGAAACTCAAAAGCTTCGTTGTTGTTGCAGAACTGAGTGACAAAGAGATTTTATCGAAACAATTCTCAAAAACAGCAACTGCAGTTTTCAACGCAATGTTGCCGTTGAATAAGTTCCTGCAAAGGGCGATTGATTGATGCGCTGATTTTCAATTTGTTGATGAGTCAATGGTTATTCCCAAACGCATCTTCGAATAAAAATCACCAGAAATGCCATTAGCAAATTAGCACATTTTCACATTAGCTGATTAATAGTGCCACAAATCACTCTCGTAATCCATAATCCCTGTCTTAATACTTTCGGATTCCAAAAGCGCATCCATTCCGCTTAAGTATGCAGGAATAGGTCGATCATAAACATTGGATTCTTTATGAATGTAACTTCCGAAGAATCGTTTTTGAAACATATCATCATACGACAATGGAAGCGCATCGT
This sequence comes from uncultured Chryseobacterium sp., assembly GCA_964495745.1. Classification (GTDB taxonomy): domain Bacteria; phylum Bacteroidota; class Bacteroidia; order Palsa-965; family Palsa-965. The sequence goes on from CAZBYM010000338.1 coordinate 1,440, forward strand.
TTTGTCCTAGGAAAACATTATGCCTTACTAGCAATGGACGCAGCTGAGGAAAATAACACCAGAACAACGGTCTGAATCCAAGAACTTCTCCACTAGTTGGATCTTTCTTTTGCATGAGTGGACAAATTCCAACAATGCGAACATCCATTACAGAACGCTGCTTATCAAAGAACCAGTCTTCCTTTATCCACCACGCGAGCACATCTGTACTGGTAATTTCGTTAGTGATCGTATCGAAAATATATGTCCCCGGATTAAATGGGTCTTCCACTTCAATCACTTCCTGAGACATCAATAAATCTGCGACGGCTTCTGCAGACATTTTCACTTTGAATTCATCATCCATCGCGGGATTATCAAACGCAGTTACACAGCCATTCAGAACACCACCTTTTACTATGTCGAACAAACTCATTAATCCGTTGTTCGGAACTTCAGGATAATAGTACGGATGATTCATTTTCTCACGAAGATCCAGAGTTCTCCAGATCCGCTTCGACCACATTACATCGGCTTCGCGCAAATACGGATACGGAATTGGTTTGCGCAAAGCGTTAGTTGAGCCAGGACGAGGTGGGCCAATGATAGAATCCTTCGGTAATAAGTCGCACGGATTCTGTGCGCACACTCGCGTGAACATGAATAATGCGCCAAAGAACATTAACAGCTTGAAGAATATTCCTACTTCACGCAAGATGAAATCGTAGAATCGGACCGGCGGTCGCTTGTCATGCATTGGTGGGTACATAGTGCTCTCCTTTCAAAATGAATGAAACATTTCGCTCGAGTACTATTTTGCATGATTCCGTTTTAAGTAAGTATCTAATCAAAACGCAGACCAAATTGATTTAGTGTGAAGAATTGCAAAAAACAACGGCACCCCGTTTTATCAGGATGCCGTTCCGCAAAAGCAACGAGTTTAGAAATGCCAAACATCGTGCTCAGTCAATTCAATTTCATTATGAATTCGTTCTGATTCTAACAGCGCATCAAGACCAGTAGTATAACCGTTGATACTTCTGTCGTACACATTGGATTCCTTATTCACGAAACTACCGAACATCCTTTTGTGAAACATATCGTCGAGTGAACAGCGTTGCGCATCGTTTTTTGTATTGAAAATTTCAGAGCGTGCAAACAGTCCGCGGCATTCCGGAAAGTAAATCCAGAACAATGGCTTGTATCCGATTGCAACACCATTCGGATCCAGTTTCTCCTGCAGTGGGCATAGTCCGATAATTCTAACATCCATTACTGATCTCTGGCGATCGAAATACCAGTCTTCCTTCATCCAGTATTGTTTTACCTGACGCGATTCAAGATCAGTGCGCACACCAACACGGATCCATGTGCCAGGATTTAGAGGGTCCTCAACATCCATTGAATCAATCTGAACAAAGAGAGAATCGATTTCTCCTTTACCCATTCTCACTTTGAACTCATCGTCAAACACGGGATTTCCGAAGGCGTGAATTTCTCCATCCATCAAACCTTGCTTGATTACATCGAACAAGCTCTTGCGATCGTTAATTGCAGTTTCAGGATAGTACAAAGGGTGATTAAATTTCTCGCGAAGATCAAGTGTGCGCCACACTCGTTTGGACCACATGATGTCCGTCTCACGTTCGTGAATGTATTGGACTGGTTTCCGGTTGCGCGTATTCTCTTTCAGATAAAACGTTTCAGGAAAAGGCTGAGCCTGCAATTTTACAGGAATGGCAGTTTCTACTGTCACTTGCAAAACGAATGCAATTAGGAGCATTCTGAGAGTCTGGAGGGCTTTTGAGAGTATGTTCATGGTCATGTTGGTTATTGATTACAGGAGCATAAAGCATGGAGAAGTGGAAAGTCACTCTTTAACCTTGAAAAGGTTATAACCTACAAAGGGTTGGAGAAGGTTGGAGAAGGTCAAACAGGGTCCAAGAAGGTGCGTCCAAAGCAAAAAAAATCCCCTGAATTTCTTCAGGGGATCGAATTTCAAATCAAATTCTAGAAGTGCCACAAATCGTGCTCCATGATGAAGATATCATTTCTGATTCTCTCCGACTCGAGCAGTGCATCAAGACCTGTGTAGTACGACTGAATGTTACGATCGTAAACGTTAGTCTCTTTGTGAACATAACTCTGGAACATGCGTTTCCAGAAAAGATCATCCAGAGAGCGACGTTCAGCATCTGTTTTCAGGTTGTAAACTTCAGCCTGCGCGAATACGGGGCGACACTGTGGAAAATACACCCAGAACAATGGCAGGTAACCAACAACCTCTCCGGTCGAAGGATCTTGTTTCTCTTTCATAGGACACAATCCCAAAATTCGCACATCCATAACAGAACGTTGCTTATCGAAAAACCAGTCTTCCTTCATCCAATACGCTTTCACGTTATTGGTCGTAAGTTCAGTCTTGATTGGAGCAAGGATATATGTTCCAGGGTTGTTTGGATCTTCTACCTGATTCGTAGAATCCCACTGTACGAATAAGCCTTCAATGGCATTCTTCGACATTCTAACCTTGAACTCGTCATCCATTGCAGGATTATCGAAAGCCGTAATTGTTCCAGCCATCAACGCATCCTTCAATACATCAAACAAGCTTCGGCGATCTTGAATTCTTGATTCAGGATAATACAACGGATGGTTGAATTTTTCCCGGAGATCAATTGTTCTCCATACGCGCTTCGACCACATTACGTCTGCTTCACGCAAATACGTATACGGAATCGGGCGACGTGTCCGGGTATTTTCCTTCAGGTAAACCTGATCTGGAAAATTTGGATCAAGTACCTGAGCATCGGAAGTGCCGAAGCAAAGAATTGTGATGACCGCTACCAGTAAGAATCTGAACCTTTTCATGTTTTGTTTCCTCCCTTTTTGCCGGTGAAATTATTTCACCTTAATATTTACGCCAGGAATTTTACGCATGGTACCATCTGGCCCCTGCACTGTCACTTGCTCAAAGAAGACTTTGTTTCCAGGTTTAGCTCCCGTAAGCAGTGATTTCATTTCCGGTGTAATCGCTGGACCATTTCCTTTCTTCTCAACGAATACTCCATTCACGTTCATCGAAAGAACGAACGATATTACTTTGAATGACAAGTCGAAGTCGAAGTTTTCCATTCGAGCGAACACACCACTGATTGCGTTGAGTTCCCCCTTGGTCATTTGTCCATCACCTTTGATCGAACCAACATATGCAACCGGATCCGGTACACGTTTGATACGGAATTCAAATGCGCCCATCGATTTCTGAACTCCATTGAGTTTAGCACCAACGTTCAAAATTGCTTTCGTTCCACCACTAACGTTAACGATATACTGACCAGGCTTTCCGGTTGAACGCATCGTTCCGCCAGTAAGCGAAGGTTGCAAATCACCTGCAGAAACACCTGCAGCAGAAATCGTGATAGGATTGTCAACACCAATGTAGAACACGTTCATTTTCTCAAGGAATACTGCTGCAGATGGTGAAGCAACTATGTACTCTGATTTGAACGGGTAATTGTCGTACGAGTTGTCAGGACGTTTCACACGAATCAGTCCCTGCCATGTCTGTAAACCAACA
>CAZBYM010000339.1:0-4993 GCA_964495745.1 uncultured Chryseobacterium sp.
GTGGTTCAATTAAAGCGACAACGAACGAGAAGTTGGGTTATGTGGGGAGAGAAGATGGAGTGAATGCGTGGGCTGTGGCGTTAATTTCGAAATAAACATTTACAATTTTCTATTTTCAATTGTCCATGTGCAGTTTGGGAAATGGAAAATTGAGAATAGAAAATCAGGCGAGGCAAGTGTTGAGAATGATTACACAAGAGAATTGATTACAAATTGAGCGTGTATTCAAGCCCAATAATGTAAAGTGTTTCCGGATCGCTAGTATTCCATTCGCGCTGGTAAAGGAAATAAGCTCCAACAGTATTTTTCTTGTTGATCTCATAATTCATTCCTGTGAAGAATCTGGTGCGATCGAATCCGTCGTGATACGCGATTCTTGGATTCTGAACTTGCCAACGAAGTTCGGTTCCAATGTATGGTTCCATCTTGTCGTTGAGTTTGTACCCGAACTTGTATTGGTTGCGAAGGTAGATTTCAGGCACGTTTCCAAAATTACTTTCGTAGCCTAGACCGCGCCATTCGCTTTGAAGTCGAACGCGTGTCCCAAGAGTAAATTTTCCTGGCTTTATTTTAAAAATAAGATCAGTGTACAAACGATGGCGAACGCCCCAGGTAAAATCATCTTTGTGCTTATCGATGAACCGGTACGTTGCGCTCACTTTGAAAAAGTCATTGACCTTGTATCCAATTCCAACGTTGGTATACACCAGATTCAGAGTTGACATATTGTCGCGAATACGTAACTCCTGATCGAGGCTCACCTGAAATTTCTCACCGATGTTTTTGTTCACACTGAATGTCATCCACGAACCGAAATCTTCAGTTTGTGAGTATCCTGAAATAGAAAAAAAGCAAACGGCAATCGCTGCAAATAGTTTTCTGATCATGCTGTTTTGCTTTTGACGTCGTAGTAGTATATCTTGATGGTTGCAGTATCGCGAAGAAAATCAACTTTACCCACGCTTACTTTGTGAATGTTCAATCCAGTACGGCTTCGAAGATCTTCGAGAAGCTCGTCGTATCGTTCAGGTTTGATAAGTTCAATATTTTCGTACTGAACCGACTTTACAAGTTCTGTCTTCATCAATACATTTCCATCAAGAAGGAATGCGGCGAAGAGAATAATTCCATTGATGATAACGAGTTCAACGATATTGCCTTTGTTCACAGAGGTCATGAGTCCTAGCGCAATAACAGTAAACAAGTACGTCATATCGCGGGCAGAAATATCTTCGGTTCTGTATCGCAATAATGAGAACACCGCGAACAATCCGAAAGCTGCGCCAGTTGACAAACTTGATTTTCCGCTTAGAAGAAATGTAATAATGAAGATGGTAATGTTGAACATGTAGAAAGTAAACATGTGATCACGGCGCTTGTAAACCGGGTAGTAGATCAACCGAATCAGTACGATCATAGAAAGTAAATCGACAAGTAGCCGCATGAAGAAAGCGAGGTTGAATCTTTCCAATCCGTAAGAGAAGAAGGGTGTTTCAACTTCTTCTTTGCTCTTTTTTTTCTTTTTGCCTCCGTCATCCGTATCGTCTTCAGTTGAACCGGTCATAGCCGAAAGGGGATCATTTGCAGCATCATTACTCTGCGCAACGATTCCTTCAGTTGGCGTAATCAGAAATAAAAGTGGCAATATCCACTTAAGCAGCGTTAGTCTCATTGAGAATCTTGTATACGTTTCGCAACTTCGGCTTGAAGTTGTTTGATTTTATTCCGGGAATAAGTTTGCTCACGGCCATGCAGTATTTGCTCATTCCGCCCTGACGAATATGGCGTTCTTTGAGCAATCCTACAAACGGAGTTTTTTGTGCTTTTGACATTTTTGCTTCAACAATTACGAGCCCATCAAAGTCGAAACTCGATTCGTCGTTCCTGACATTCAGGTAGAGATCGATTGTGAGACGTTCTTCTTCAAAACGGTTTACAAGAGTAACGCGGGAATAATTCACCCAGAGTTTTGGTTCGAGGTGATCGGACTTCATTGGCGTTTTTTCTTCAAGAAGTTCTTTCGCATTACCGGAAATTTCATGTCCAGCTATTTTCTTTTTCACTCGTGTTTTTACGGTTCGTCCCTTGTTGCTTTTGTGTTTTACTTCGAAGTAATTCAGATTGGACTCAACATACTTTCGAGTGCGTACTTTGAAGCGGGCGGGTTTTCCTTTGTGGTGAGTTTTGTATAGATCGAAAGCCGGAGTGTCGTAATACAATGTTTCGTATTTGCTGATTCGTGTTCCGTTAACTTCAAGAACGCGGTAGTGATCGCGCATGCTGTCGAGCAATTGCGGAAGATGGCGAATATTGAAATTGAATTTAAGATCTGTCCGATCCATCAATTTTACCCTGTCCATTTCCTGAAGGGTAATCGGATCAAACAAATCTAAAGCGGTTTTTACTTCAGCAATGACATTCTCAGTACCCATAGGTGTATTTCACCATTTTAATCAGCACTCCATCCGGTCCGTAGACACTTCTGGTAATTTTCAGTCCTTTCGGATCGTATCCGTAAACAGTTTTCTTCACCAGTTTCCCGGATCCGTCATAAACCATTTCGAATTGTTTGTCTTTGTTTTTGTTGTAAGCGAATGTGGTCTTCTTTTCAATTGCGCCTTTAGAATTGTATTCTACTTCTTCGGTCTTGTCTCCATCAGCATCGTACTTGAATGTTGTTCTCTTGTACACCTTTGGACCATCGTCATCACCGGTGGAATGATTCTCTACAATTTCTTCCGTTTTATTTTTTCCGGAATATTTGTTGATCTCCCGTCGTTTTACCGAACCATCCTGATTGTATTCGGTGTCTTCGGTAGTATTGCCTTCTTTGTCAAACGTGCGGAATCCGGATTTGTAGGTCGCAGTTTCTTTTCCACCGTCATAAACCACAGTATTTTCCGTGCAGTTTTTTATTTTCAATTCTTTGATCTGCTTTTTAGATTGAGCAGACAAAGAAATGACTAGTAAACAGAAGAGAAAAGAAAGCGTGGTTTTCATTTGTCGAGTCGTAATGTATCCGTTACGAGCGCTTGGCCTTTATCGGTGATTTCAACTTCCATGATCACGGCTTCTTTTTGAGCAACCGTACACTTGGTTGAATAAGCATAAATCGTGTATTTGCCAGGACGTAAATACTGGAAGTAAAATACTCCACCAGGTCCGGTTTTCACGCGATCGCCGTAGGACGGATCATCACCATAAATGATGTACACATCTTCATCTTCTGCCAGAAACGTGCCAGCATTGGTTGTGCAGTTGTTCAGGTAACGAGTTCCTTTTACAACACCCTCAATAGAGGCTTTTCCGCCTGGGCCGGGACCGTTTGTACAGGCTGTAAATAATAGCGGAAGCAGAATTGCTACAAGAGCAAGAATAGGAAATGATTTTTTCATAAATACAGTAAAGGCTACGTTAAATCAAGATTAACGTAAAGTTATCGGTTTTTTATTGCCAAAGAAATAATTTAGGCAGACCTCCAGAATCTGGAGGAAAGTACCTGCCCTTTGGCATTTGTAGCCCTGATGAAGTAAGCGCCTGCAGCAATGCTTGAAACATCCAATGAGAACGTCCCGCTTGATGCAGACATGTTGCTGCTCATGATAACGCGCCCTGTAAGGTCAGTTACTTCAATTGCGAATCCTTCATTGTACCATGATGATGGAACATTAACGTACAATACGTCGGAAGCAGGATTCGGGAACAAAGTCAATCCTTCAGTTTCTTGAATTGTATTTTCAGTTGACAAATAGCAACCGAACGGGGCGAGTTGAGTTTCCAGACTTGACCTTCTGGCAGTGATGAAATTTTTCAAACCGAGAATAGCTCCTATGTCCATTGTCATGTTGTCTTCAAAATTCTGGTTGGTGTAAAATTTATTTGGATCAGCATAAACATCCGTGCGAATAAGATTAGCCAGACTGTCGATGTAAGGATCCAGATAAGCATTGGTAAAATTGTCCATCAGATAACAATACGTGTAAATGTACATTTGATGATACGTTGGGTCTGCTAGCATCTTTGCGGCAAGCGGTCTGTTGTTTATCTGATTCACATAATCGTATGGCAAATCTTTGAGCTGTTGCGGAGTCATTCCTAAATTGAAATTGCCGAATGTTTCGTTCTCATCCCATGGAATCCAGCGGAAAACTCCCTGAGTCGAATCGTGATAGATGTAGTAATTGTGCCCGCTTCCACAATAGGAATCAAGATTTACGAAAATGTTATTGATGACCATATTGTTCACTACATCCTGGCCAAAAAGTTTTGTTTCAAGAGTTGTGTAGTATGTTGATGCTCCGGTATTGTTGATTACGTCGATCAACTCAACAAGATCTGTCCAATCGTTTGTAGTAGTCTGATCTAACTCGTATCGTGATGTGTAAGACGACGCAATTGCTCCATACCATTTCAAATCTCCTTGCGGATCACCTTTGAAAAGATTTCCGTTGTTGTTTCCAAAATGCTGGGTTAGAAATTTGCTGTTTACATCTTCTACGAGAAGATAAAGTCCCCAATAAACGTTGTTCAGATAAACTCGTGCATACGTACATCTTGGTGCGTGAATGCCATGTCTGCGCATGTAATCCAGCGTAAGTTTTTCGCGGATAAAAGTCGGATCCTTGAATCCATTATTCAAGTTGAATTTTTTAATCCCATCGTAATCCTGTCCTGCCACGAATTCATTCAGATCGACCTTGAACGATTTTTTCTGACTGGGATTATTGTATGAAGAGTTTCCTTTGAAACGTACCGCGGTTGATGGCAGAACAGTTCCGTCAAAAATCATTTCGCATGAAGTGTATAAATCTGCATTGTAGTTCGCAACTAATGTGTCCCAATATGGCGACTGCTGAAAGTTGAAATATATATCGTGGATGTTGCTTGATTCCCAAATGCTGTCGCCATCAGCAGCTTTAACCGTTTTGGCTGAGAAAAAAACAAGTAGTGCGAGGAGAATACGTTTCATAATTGTCTAGGGTTTGAATATCAG
>CAZBYM010000340.1:0-4947 GCA_964495745.1 uncultured Chryseobacterium sp.
GTACAAAAATGGATTCACGCGATTGTCCGGGGTGGAAGTCATCTTGCCCTGATTCTTGTGTGATTTTTCGGCAGTGAACAGAATCGGAAAGACTTCATACGTGATTGTGAGGCTGTCAGCAGAATTCGTTTTTGTAAGAATAAGAATTGCAGAAGCAGCGTCGAGCCTATAGTCAATTGTATCCCGCAGAAGCTTTCCATTTCTGGTTGCATGAAAACTTGAAGGAACAATACTTAGCGTGTCAAGTTGAATTGTATCCTGTGAAGCTGGTATTACTTTTGTCCGTTCCGGAAAAAACGGTTGCGCCTCCGCATGAAATGCGCAGAAAAGAAGAAAACAAAAAATCAGACCGCGGAATGACATGAATGTATAAAGTTACGATATAGGATTTTGTCTGTCCTCGACTCCGCTCGGTCTGACAAAATATTGTTCGGGAAACATTGTCAAACTGAGCGGAGCCGAAGGTTGACTTCCATAGTAAATCGTATTTTTGCCTCTCACACAACGCATTTCCATGACAAAAATTATCTCTTACAATGTAAATGGCATTCGCGCTGCACTTGGAAAAGGATGGATTGAATGGCTGAATCAGGAAAATCCGGATGTAATTTGCCTTCAGGAAATCAAAGCGGAATCAAACCAACTTGATCTTTCCGTTTTTGAAAAAGCAGGATACAAGTATCATTCCTGGCATTCTGCAGAGAAGAAAGGATATAGCGGAGTTGCAATTCTTTCGAAGAAAAAACCAACTCATATTGAGATCGGCGCGGGCAACAAATTGTACGATACAGAAGGAAGAATTATCAGAGCAGATTTCGGCGATTTGTCAGTGATGAGCGCGTATTTTCCATCTGGCACTACTGGCGAAGTTCGTCAGGAATTCAAATACGGATTCATGGATTTTTTCCGGAAGTACATTGACAAACTGAAGAAAAGCAAACCCAATCTCGTCATCTGTGGCGACTGGAATATTTGTCATCAGCCAATCGACATTCACAACCCTGTGAGCAACGCAAAGTCGAGTGGATTTTTACCGGAAGAACGCAAATGGATTGGAGAATTTATGGACAGCGGGTTCATTGATTCTTTTCGTCATTTTAACAAAGAGCCGCACAACTACACGTGGTGGACTTTCCGTTTTAATGCACGAGCAAAGAATCTTGGTTGGCGCATTGATTACCAGATGGTGAGCGATTCGCTGAAGAAGGACCTGAAATCTGCATCTATTCTCCCCGAAGCAAAACATTCCGACCATTGCCCTATTTCGTTGATTATTAGATAATTGCAAGAGGCCAATGTTTTGGAGTGGATTTTACAAGCAAACAAGAGAGCGCCTTCTAACCCAAAAACGGCTCCAATACACCTTTTTTATCTATTTTAGGCGCTAGAATAAACGCAACCCATTTTGATATGAAAAGATTAACCGGTGCCCTCGCATCTGCTCTCGTAATCGGAGCTGTGATTGTAGGTATCAATAGTTGTAACGGCGGTCCAGAAGATCACACTGGAACACGCGTTGCACAAGGCCCTGTGAAGTACGGCGGAGTTTTCCGCATGAATGAGCTGGAAGATTTTCGCACGTTGTATCCATTGAATATTGTTGATGTTGTAAGCCATCACATCGGAACTCAGGTGTATGAAGGACTTGTAAAATTCAACCAGAAGGATTTGGCAATTATTCCTGCTCTTGCTACAAGATGGGAGTCGGTTGACAGCAATATGCGTTTCATTTTTCACTTGCGTAATGGCGTAGTTTTCCATGATGACGATTGCTTTGCAGCAGAACAAGGAAAAGGTCGTGCAGTAACTGCGCAGGATGTGAAATTTTCTTTTGATCAGTTGTGTACTTCTTCGCCAAATAATCAACAGTTCACATACACGTTCAAGGATCGTGTAGTTGGAGCAAATGAATATTTCGCTGCGACTGAAAAAAATCAATTTCCAGCTGGCGGAGTTTCAGGTATCAAGGTGGTGAATGATTCTACGCTTGAAATTTCTTTGATTCATCCGATGCCGGGATTCCTTTCGATACTTGCTACGCAAGGCGGATGGGTTTATCCAAAAGAAGCATTGGAGAAGTATGGCGATGACATGCGCATTCACTGTGTTGGCACTGGCCCTTTCCGCGTGAAGAGCATCAAAGAAGGTGAATCTGTTATTTTGGAATACAATCCAAATTACTGGATGATTGATGAACACGGAAATCGTCTTCCATATCTCGATATTGTGCAATTCCGTTTCATCAAAGACAAGCGTTCAGAAATTATCGCGTTCCGTAATAAAGAATTGGATATGGTATTCCGTTTGCCAGTGGAAATGGCGAAGGACATTCTTGGTGAACTTGGACAAGCAAAAGAAAACGGAGCTGATTTTGTTCTTCAGACTGCTCCTGCAATGAGTTTGACGTATTACGGTTTCCAACATAAGCTGGCTCCATTCGATAATCAGAAAGTGCGATTAGCATTCAACTATTCGATTAACCGTCAGGAAATCGCTGACAAAAAATTGAATGGTGATGCAATCCCGGGGATTTATGGAATTGTTCCGCAAAGTATTGTGGGATATGATGCCGACAGTATTGTAGGATATTCATATGATCCGGATCGCGCACGCAAACTACTTGCAGAAGCCGGCTATCCTGGAGGAAAAGGATTCCCGGAAATTACATTGCAGATTAACAGTGGTGGTGGCGACCGTAATACAATTACAGCAGATTACGTTGCACACCAGTTATATGAAGTACTTGGAATCACTGTGAAAGTTGAACCAATGCCTTTTGCTCAGCATCTTGAAGCAATTGAAACGGGTAAAACTTTATTCTGGAGAACAGGATGGGTTGCAGATTATCCGGATCCGGAAACATTCCTGACAACACTTTACAGCAAACACATTCCAGAGAATTTGACAACACGTTCTTCAACGAATTCAGTTCGGTATTCGAACCCACGTTTCGATTCATTGTTCAATGCTGCTGTTCATGAAGCTGATTTGCAGAAGCGCATGGATCTGTTCCTTGAAGCTGATCGCGTTCAAATGGCAGATGCGGCGATCATGCCAATTTATTATGAATTGAATGACCGACTTGTTCAACGCAACGTTAGAAATTTCGACATCAATCCAATGGAATTCCGTGATATGACCCGCGTTTGGCTAGACACAGAAGAAACTGCAACAGCACCGGATACCGCGAAAAAATAATTCCAATACACGATTTATCGGCATCGAAGTCTCCAACTTTGATGCCGATTTTTTTTTTGGACAAACCTCGTCTCAACTAAATGTGAAATTATTCCGGGGAAGAGATTTCACGCATCAACATGCGCTTTGCCACTGGCAAAAAGGCCGCTTCCAAAGGAATTTCTTTTGAGCATGCTGCAACATATACCGCAGGATTTGGAAGTGCGGTTAATGTACGGATCAACTCGATTTTTATTGATTCAAACGTATTCGTGAACGTTTTTTTCCAGTCGGCGACATGCGCAGTTTTTAATGATCTCCATTTTGATTCCGGCTCTTCAAAAATTGTCATTTGAAAACTATACACACGCGTATCCTGTTTACCCTGACTGAGCAATAAATAACCTTCATCAGTTCGAAGTGGAACAATCCCAACAGGAGAAATTTCAATTTCATTCTCGATGAATTCATAAATACTTTTTCCTTCATTCAGCCACCTTTCAAATTCTGGAATTGAAAATTGTAAAATGCGGTCGACTTCTTCCAACGCAGTTTCGTTTCTCAATGCAGGCTCAAACAATAAACTATGCTGATCTTGTCCAAGCCCTTTCAACGTTCGCGGGAATTTACTTTCCATGAGCGTTTTGTTCGCCTTGAGCTTGCATGCATTCGTGTGGTGCGCTACGAGCTCGGCCAACGAAGGATAAAGCTGAACAGTTTTAAAGTTTTCATCCACTTTCTGAAGCCATGCCAGGAGCATGTATTTTTTATACTCGAAATCGATGCGACTCTCTGTAATCCAATTTTCGCTGAGCTTTGTCATAATCAGTAAAATAAGGCACGTTTTATGCTATAATAACGCATAAACCACGCTGGAAGTTTCATTGGCATTTCAGAACAGACGGGTTAATAACTTGCTTTAACAAAACCTGTTGGTACCTAGCAACTCTTTATCTTTGAACCAAATTTCAAACCCTTTTAATATGACATCGAAAATATTTGCGTGCGCAGTGGCGGTAATGTTTGTATTCGCTGCGTGTGTTCCACAACGAAAGCATCAGGAAGCACTTGATAAATTGGCTTCAACTGAGAAATCTCGTGATAGTCTTAAGACTCTTTGCATGGACTATGATGCGAAGTCGGCAGAATTGAACAAGCAGTTCAAAGAATGTACAAGCGAGCGTGAAAAATTGCGCTTGGATACCATGGGCTGCGGAATGCGTTATCGTATTCTTACCATGCAATACGACCAGCTTACAGCGAACTATGAATTGCTCCTGAAGCAAAACAAAGAATTGATGGCGCGACAAACGTCAGAGAATTCTGCTCTTGTTGGAAAACTGAATATGACGCAGGAAGAATTATTCCGTAAGGAGGATTCGCTTAAGAAACTTGATGTGAGTTTGAAAGCGCAAAAACGTTCACTTGATTCTTTGAATGCAATATTACTCAAGCGTGAAATGCGTGTGCGCGAACTGGAAAGAGCATTGGCTTCAAAAGATTCTGCCGTGCTTGCATTGCAAGCAAAAGTTAAAAATGCGCTTGTTGGCTTCGAAGGAAAAGGCTTGACTGTAACTCAGAAGAACGGAAAAGTGTATGTGTCAATGGACGACAAGCTCATGTTTGCTACAGGAAGCACTGCAGTTCAGAAAGAAGGTGTAAATGCGCTGGTTGCTTTGGCGAAAGTTCTGGTACAGAATCCGGACATACAAATTATGGTTGAAGGGCATACTGATAGTGTACCAATACGTACTTCTCAGTATCCTTCAA
>CAZBYM010000341.1:0-4932 GCA_964495745.1 uncultured Chryseobacterium sp.
CAGCTTTCAATTTATACTTTGGTTTCGACCGCATCCAGAGATTCGTTTCTCCGTCCATATCGTATTTGTAATCCTGAAAATCCGGTCGCCATTCGTAAGTGACACCAATGTCAAGACCAAATCCAGGATGTGCGAACGCGTCGGAATAGTTGTATTTCAATGCACTTTGATCTCCGGTTCCATTCGGGAAGTCGAAGTTGGAACTGTGACCGTACTGAACATTGGAGCCCATAATCGTTACAGTATCATTGTCATTTGGTTCATATTCCAATTCCTCTGCGAAAAAGTAAACTGAGCCAAGACCTAATTCCAATTTCGGACGAACGCCCATCTTCCAGAAATTCTCATCGTCGTCTTTCAGAACGCGCGCAAAACCGAAACCGATTTCGTGCCATGTCATCATTTGAATACTTGCATTGTTATTCGTGAATGAAGAATTCCAAAGAACCGAATCGCTGAAATCACTGTAAAGAATGTCGGCCATTGGAGTTCCGATACCGTCCACATTCGTAATCATTCTGAATTCTCCAGTAATAGAAAAGGAATTCTTTTCACCCATTCCAAACATGAATGAAAGCGGAAGCATAACACGAGTTCCTAACGTGAAAGAGCGGATATCGTCTCCGGTTCTTCTGTCCATGAATGTGTATTGGAAATCTGCTGTTTCAAAATTGGAAAATGCTGTAGTATCGCCTCCGCGATATGCAAGTGCTGCACCCAAAGCCGATTTTCCCTTGAATGCAGATGGGTTAAGGCCAGCATAATTATTAGTCAATCCCAAATCAAAACCGATCAGGTTCACGTCCAGCTTAAACCGGCTGTCAGCAATTGACGACGGGTTAAAGTCGATTCCGTAAATACCCGCGTAATTGGTGTTGTTGAGACCAATAAAATTCTGGGCATTGGAGGCTGCGGCGAACAAAAATGTTCCAGCAAGTAGCGTAAGAATTCTTTTCATAGAAAATGTTTAGGCGGATAAAGATAGGAAAATCGGGAATCAGTCGTCAGTTGTCAGTGTCAGTCGTCAGGATCAGTTGTCACTAACTCGTGATTACTGACTACCGACGCTGAAGACTGATTTAAGGTAACGAGTAGGCACTCAGATACTTACCATTTATTCCTGCGATAACTGTGAGGCCAGTTTCCCCATTAATACGCCCTATGGAAAACATGGTTTGGCCCGGGAGTGGGAATCCTTCAGAATCTGCGCCGCCCTTGTTGAGAAGATGAATTTCTGATGCTTGCGGACAAGTAATTCCAATTCGAACATCGTTTTCGCCAAATTGGAAAATGGAAGCTGTTGTTGAAGCTGGAGATTCAAATCCAAAACTCATGGCCAGCAATTTATCCTGATTGAAAACAGAAAGTTTTTCGGATGAGAGAAAAACATATTCGAGACTTCCATCTCCATTGATGTCGCGGTATTCAAAAAACGGAGTGGATTCGAAGTCCATGAAATGCAATCGTTCAAGTTCATCAGTGAAAGAGAGGCGATAAACATTTCCTAAGGAATCACAACTTACAATTCTCGTGCGACCCAAATCTTTTCCTTGTTCCAGGAAGAAGCGGATAACAGGAGTGCCAAGATTTTCTTTGAGTGAAATTCGTGTTCCACCTTGACGATCCGTGATGTATGCATTACCACTTCGATCAACAAATACAACGTAATCTTTTCCTGCGACAACAGTGTGTTGAACGGGCGCTACTACAACATCATCAGTAAGTGGAACTTTCCATCCGTCAACTTTTGCGCCTTTGATGTTGTAATTGTAAATGTGTTTGTCGTCGCAAGCAATGAGCATTCGGTAATCGCGATTGTTTTCATAATCCATCACACGCACTCCGTTGGTTGCTGAGCCTGGAAGTTTAATAGGGAACGGTGAAAGCGGATTTCCATTTCTGTCAATGACGAAAAGCGAATCTTTTGTGTTGAATGCAATCTGCAACTTCTCGTTTTTCAACGCATCAACTTGTTGCACTTCACCAATGATTGGCGAACTCAATTGTTTTTTCCAGAATATAGTTCCGGTGCTGCTCACGAGATACGTTTTATTCGCATCATCCTGAACAAAAATGTCCATGCCTTTTGTATTGTGATTGTTCAACAACCAAGGTTTTCCGGAGAACGTTGTATCCAATTGCGTTTCCCACAACGAAGAAATGCTCTTTTTTGTTTGTGGATTGTGTCGAAGAAATGCGTTGGTGTAATGAAGATTTCCTTCTCCAACATTGAACTGCAGGACAATTCCATCAAAACGTTTCAGCAAATCTTTCCGGTGGGAAACGTCAGCACGGAATCCTGCTTCTGCGCGATCGTCAATGAGTTCCTGTGTTTTTGGAACAGCAGCATACATCGTCACACTTGCTTCGGTTGCCATGTTGGAAGAGAAATCGGCATAGCCGCGATCTTTTCGTAGTGTTCTTCCAAATTCAGAAGCAATGATGAAAGCGCGAACCGTATTTTCATCGGTACCGAAAATGACATAGTGACTCGTGATTGCATAATACGCTTCGCGAAACTCACTGAACATTCCTCCGAAAGTTGCTGGCAGCATTTCAGGAACGGGAACAGAGCGCACAAGAATTCCGGTTGAATCGAGTGGAGGCGGAATAAATCCTGTGTCTCTTCGCGGACGCAAACTTTCGATTTTCTCCCGCGTTTTAGCCGTTGAAACTGTGCTGAGAACAGCCACGGGCATTATTCCTACGCCGGAAATATTCACTTCGGCTTTCACGATTTCATTTCCGATCCAGGTTCCGATGTGCTCTTCTGGAGAATATCCGTAATTGGTATTCAATTGCGCAAGACGATCGCGACGTTCGTCGCCGGTTCCAAGTTTGTCGAGATACTGATCGTAATTTTTTAAGTACTCGTTGAAATTACTGATGCTGAAATCGAGATACGTCACAGTGCTCGAAGGCAAAACTGCATCCGCTTCAATCGGCTGTGGTTGCTGACCTTTGAAAATGTTCAGATACGATGCAGTAGAATCGCTGGCATACGTGTAACCATTGAGTAAAACTGCATTCGGGCGCAAACTTAAATCTGTTTCTGTCCAACCTGCGAACGAATTCATTACATCAAGCGATTCATGAAAGGATTTGTCCGCAACACGCTTGAGTAATACCAGTAACCGCGAATAATTTACAAAGACATTCGCAGAAGTTTTGTCACCGGCTGTTTTTCTCACGGCTTGAAATGCAACATCTTCTACCAGCGATTTTCCTTTTGCCAATTGCTCAATTCCGATTCTCAGTAATTCTTCATTATCTGAAAACTGAATGACACCTTCGCAAACAGACACGTAAAATTTCTTCTCTCCCGATTTTGCGGTGAGAATTTTGGCTGTCGTCAACTCCTGTTCGGTGAATTTGTAAGGAGGCGCACCTTTTTTGACAAATTCAATTGCCTGATCGTCGTACGAAGAGCCGGGAAGTGCGACGGAAAAAACATAATTGAATTTATCGTTTCCTGTACAATGCAAGGAGAGATAACATATGTTGTCTTCCAGAACTTCGCCCATGGAAGCATTGTTTCCTAAAAGTGAATCGACCAGTGAAGCAGTTGCAGACACCGACTTGGCCCATTCTGTTTCAGTTAGTGCTGCCCAAATCAGGTTTCCCTGATTCATCTGTTCCCAGGTATTGCGCGCATCATCAGTAGCAATCACACAAAAAGCGCCGGCGGGTACGGCTTCCAGAGCATCACGTGCAGGAGATTTTAGATTTTGCAGGTAGAAGTAAGCAAACAAGCCGCCGCCAAGCACGATAATGCCAAGGGAAATCAGGACAATTTTGAGGAGTTTGGTCACGTTTTGGAATATCCTTGGAAAATTACCGTGAAGCGTAGTGTGAAAATCCCCAAATGGTAGGTAATTATCAAACAAGGAATGTTAAGATGTTGCTTTGATTTAACTTTCAGTTACCAGTGGCGTCTATATTGTTCTAGTCAACACGTGTTATTTTGAAATTTAAGAATCGCCAGACGTTCGAAATAGTGAATTTGTTACAGGACTTCAAAAATTTACTTGGTACCGAAATTGCAGGTATATTAACTGAAAGAAATCAGAAATTATGTTCGATCAACTCATTCTTCTCAATCATTTGCTGCAACGCACCGGTTTTGGCTTGACACCCGATCTTGTGAAACGGTTCAATGGCAAAGAAATGGCCGTGGTTACCAAGGAACTTTTCAAAGATTCCGAAGTAGTTCAGGATTTACTTTTTTTACCGAAACCCGATACGAACGACAAGGGAGAAGTGGGTCCGGTGAAAACGCTTTTTCTGATTTTGAAATCGCAGAAGCAAAAAGATGAATTGAATCTTGCATGGCTCGATCGTATGGCGGTTGCGAATGCGCAGCTTCGTGAAAAGATGACTTTGTTCTGGCACAATCATTTTGCAACCGGAACATCGTTCGCCTGGTTGATGCAGGTTCAGCACAATACATTGAGAAAACACGCGCTTGGAAATTTCAAAGAAATGCTGCACGAAATTTCCCGCGATCCGGCAATGATTGTTTGGCTGAACAATCAGCAGAACAAGAAAAATGCGCCGAATGAAAATTTTGCCCGTGAAGTCATGGAATTGTTCACGCTGGGAGAAGGAAACGGTTATACTGAAGCGGATATTAAAGAAGCGGCTCGTGCATTTACCGGTTGGACAGTAAATCAGAAAGGGGAATACGAGTTCAACGCTGCGCAACACGACGACGGATCAAAAACCGTTTTCGGGAAGACAGGAAATTTCAACGGAAATGAAATTGTTGACATGCTTCTGGCCAAGCGGGAAACCGCGGTTAACATCTGCAGGAAAATTTATCGCTTCTTCGTGAATAACGATGTGGATGAAAATAAAGTGCAGGAACTCGCAACCATTTTCTTCAACAGCAATTACGACATCAAAGGATTGATGAGCGCGATTTTCAATTCT
>CAZBYM010000342.1:0-4931 GCA_964495745.1 uncultured Chryseobacterium sp.
CCTTGGTGAGACTGAATTCTTCAAAAATAATTATGAGTCTGCACGGAATTACTTTGAGCAGGCTATTGAACTCGCAAAATCAACTTCGTATCACATTATTGAAGAAGTTGCTTATGTATTTCTTGCCAAGATTCATCTTCACAGTAAGGATTACGGATTTGCAAGTGAATGTCTTACTCATGCTGAGAATATCGTTCGGGCAAAAAATTTGAAAGCAGAACTCCCTCAGATTATCGATCTACAGGCTCAATGTGCAGAAGGCGAGAACAATCATGAACAAGCAGCTGCGTTGTATAAACTCTACATTGAGGCCAGTGGAAATATCCGCAAGGAAAACGACACACGGGCAATGCAGGATTTGCAATTTGCTTATCGCGTAGAAAAACTGGAAGAAGAAAATAAAGTTCACAAGGAAAAGAACAAGGCACTGCGTCAGGCCTATTTGAAAATCGCACAGCAGCATCGGGAAATTGAAGAGAAAAATCGTTCCATTACAGATAGCATCAACTATGCGTTGAAAATTCAGAGTGCTCTACTTCCTTCTCATTGGCGATTCAAAAAAGAGTTTCCTGAAAGTTTTGTTTTCAATCAGCCTCGTGATATTGTCAGCGGAGATTTCTACTGGTTGCATGAATCTGACCAATATTCTACACTCGCTGTCGCAGATTGTACGGGCCATGGTGTGCCGGGAGCATTGATGAGCATCGTTGGAATTGATTGTCTTAATATTGTAATTTCTGATGAACGTGCTGTGGATCCTGGTGCACTACTTTCACTTCTCGATGAGAAAATAGTTTCTGCTTTGAATATGGGTTCCGGCGTAACAAATGCGTCAGATGGAATGGATATTACATTATTACGCATGAATAAGGCCAATGGAGAAGTATCCGTTGCCAGCGCGAATAGACCAATTTTTATTCTTCAGAAAGAAAATTTTGTGGAGCTCAAACCGGATAAATTTCCAATTGGCGAATATTATTTAAATGGAAAAACATTCACCACGCATACAATACCCGTTGCTAAAGGCGATCAACTTTTCCTTTTCACGGATGGATATTGCGATCAGTTTGGTGGTGCGCGAGGAAAAAAACTGAAGTTGAAAGGATTTCGTGAATTTATTCAGTCCATTACTAAACTGCACGTAGATGCTCAGGAAATTGCCGTTGCAGAATTTTTCGAGAATTGGAAAGGCAAGCACGAACAACTCGACGACGTTTTGGTTATCGGAATCAAAATTTAGTAGCAACGCAATTATTGGTGAGCCTGAATTGCCGCTGTCAATTTTAGACGTTTTTACAACCTTCAGGTAGCAAATCGCAAACTATTCTTTCTCAATTGCCCCTTCACGCACACGACGATTATACGAGCCAATCAACATTACATAAAGAATCACTCCTACAGCATATAAAGCTGCTGTGACAAGAAAAATACTTACGTACGGCCATCCGGTATCACGAAGTGTTCCAAAAATGAAGCGCGTACTAATGAACCAACTTCCTGACCAAATCGCAGATATCAGCGAACTTGTCATTTCCTGATTCTTGTTTCCTACATACTTCATAGCGATTTCTGAAGTCATAGGTCCAGCCATATTCATAAGCGGTTGTCGAAGAAGATAACATCCAATTGCGATTGCGGAAGCGGCTGCCATTCCTGAATACCATTCTGTTGTGGCGAGCAAAACCAAAGCCAGAATTGCAAATGATTGCGTGAGTGGAATTGCAATCTTATAGCCGATTCCCTTTTTTACTTGCGGAACCAGCAATGCTGCTACTGCAACTAACAAAGCGGCAACAAAATTCCAAAGCGATATTGTGTTCGTTGACATGTCATGAACCCGCGCAAAGAACAAATTAATAAACGGAATAGTGAGGCCAGCACCTGTTGCAATAACCAATGCAGGAAGAAGTGCCTTTGCGATAAGTCGCCAATCGTATGAATTGTTTTTGTCAATATTTACTTGTTGATTCGTGTTCTCCGTCATTCTTGCCGCTCGAACGCATAGAATTCCTGCGAATGACAGAATTGAAATTCCAATCAACATATTCCGTTCTGAAAATATCAAAGGATCAACACTGTTGAGAATCCAAACAAGAACGGCGCTTACAATTCCTGCGAAACTCCATGTAGAATAACTTAACGCGATCGCTGAAGTTTGTGAACCCAATGGATTATTGCGAAGAATAAACGGTAGAATTGGAATTTGCATGAAGGTGAACGATGCACCCCACAGGAATTGAACGACAATCAAGGCATCATGCAATCTATAATGTGTACAAAGAATAATGAGAAGGCCGAATAACGGAACTCCAACAGCAGAAGCGTAAAAAAGATTCTTCACCGGCTTTCCCCTAATCCATATTCCAAGAGGCAATGCAAGCAAGAGTACGCCGGCAAACCTCCAGGAAATAATTTCAGCAATTTCAGGATCGGAATAACCTTCTGCTTTCATGTAAAGCGGTTGAAGGTTCATGAATGTTGCGTTGACGAGCTGTATAAAGAACTCGGCCAGAATTACAAGGAATATTGCACGACTGATTTGGCGGTAATCATTGAGGAATGAAAACATGTTTTGCCGAAATCAATTCAAAATAAACGAATCACATGCAAGAACATCACCAGAAATTGAAGTTATTAAATACCAATAAACGCCCGAAATATTATCGTCAGCATGTAGGCGGTATCCTGAAGCGTCTGCTTCAATCGAGAACTTATCTGCTATATCACGGCCATCTGCTGAAAATATCTGCAAGCGCTCACTTTCAAACATCAACGTGTTTCGTTTAATACTGAAATTGGATGTTGCAGGATTAGGGTATAGCGCATAGATGTCCCTAGATGATGATTCTTCCATTCCCACAACTCCGGTGTAGCTGTAGAAATCATCCAGCAAATTTCCATTATAACCAGCCCCGAGATATGCAATATTTCCAATCACAAATGAAATTGCATGCTTGCGTCCTGATGCCGGTAACTGAGCGCGAAGCGTCCATCCGTTTGTAAAATAATTGTACTCCCAAACGTCATTACAGTAGTTCCAATTAATGTCTTCTCCAGTTGCAATACATCCTGAAGGAAAAATTCCCCAACCTGTAGCACCAGAGCGTGCCGCCCCTGGCATATTTGCTTTCTGCACCCAAACATTTTGAAATACTTGATACTGCCAGAAATCATTTCTCAAAATTCCATCATCACCGGTTCCAACGTAGCCTTGATTTCCCATTGCGAATCCTACAGCGTGTCTTCTTGCGCTTCCTCCGAAGTCTGCAATGCTGCCCCAGACATTCGTAAGCGGATCGTACTTGAAAAAATCTTTGCGCAATCCTGTTGCATCTTCTCCTGTTCCAACGTATGCTGTGTTGTCAATGACAAATGCAACGGCTCCACGACGTGCTGATCCAAGATAATCTGCTTTCTGCGACCATACATCCAGCAATGGATCATATTCCCAAACATCATTCAGGAAATTTGTGTTATCACCTTGCCCAAGGCAGATATAACCTTTTTCAAAAATTGAAAACGAACTTGCAGATCCTCTGCTCAATCCTCCACCATTCAATCCGCCGATCGACTGCTCATCGTCCCAATCATTTTGCATGACATTGTATGAATACATCTTCCGGCCGAACCCAGTTGCTTCCAATCCAGCAACTACATATCCTTCACCATTCAAAACGAAAGCTGAAGCAACAGATTTAGGAGGACCTTTCACCGAGTCGCATTGTATCCAGTAATTTTGCGCTTGCATTACAAATGAAGTTCCTAAAAGGAAGGCAAAAATAATTCCGAACTTTCTCATTGCAGAATCAATTTCGTTCGCCCAATCACTTCGCCACTTTCATTTTTAGCAACGAGAAAATAAACTCCTCGTGCAAAAGTTGATGCATCTAAGTTCAAGTCTGAAGTTCCTGTAGAATATTCACGATGTACGATATCTCCGCTCACATTTACCAATTCATATTCAGAAACACTGAATGTAGTTGCAATCTGTATTACACCTGATGATGGATTCGGAAAGACAGTAAGATTGCCGGGATCCGATTCATTCAGTCCAAGAATTAGGACTGGCGTATACTCATACATACTTGCTTTCTTTCCGCTGTAACCATCTCCTGTTCCAACGTATGCTTTCCCGTTAGCAGTGAATGCAATTGCAGATCTCCGCTCGCTTCCATCGTAGCTATTTCGTGAAGTCCAATCGTCTGTGAACGGATTGTATTCCCACAAATCGTTTTGGAGGCCCCCGTCAGTGCCCAAACAAACAAATCCTCTGCCTCCCAGAGTAAATGTACTTGCCGCACCGCGAACCCCTCCGGCGAAATCACTCATTTGTGTCCAAATGCCATTCCCTGCATTGAACTGCCAGATTTCATCCCTGAAAGTATTGTAGTCCGCACCCAAACCAACGTAAGCTTTATCTGCAACTACAAAACTGGACATTTGGTAACGCGGTCCACCAGGAAAATCGGAACGTTGCGTCCAACTGTTATAGATTGGCTTATACTCCCAAACTTCATCGAGATAAAAATTGCCGCCGCGTTTACCACAAACCATGTATGCTTTATCATCTAAAACAAAAGCTGTAGACAAATACACTCCCATATTTCCTCCCGCGGGATAACTCGCAATACTCGTCCATGAATTCAGAAGCGGATCATATCGCCAGAAATCCGACAAAGGATTTCCGAGTAGCGCATCTGCATTGTCCATCCCCGTTCCCACGTAAGCTTTTCCGTTTATGACGAATGCAACTGCATCGCGACGTGCAAGTCCAGGTAGGTTTGCTTTCTGTGTCCACACATCAGTGATTGGATCATATTGCCACCAGTCATTCCTTACTGTTTCTGTAGTATCAATTCCAGTGCCAACATATCCAAGATTCGCAATAGAAACAGCTACTGCACGTTCCCGTTTCATCCCACCGAAATCAG
>CAZBYM010000343.1:0-4928 GCA_964495745.1 uncultured Chryseobacterium sp.
ACACCTCGTGTGAGAATGTCTTCGGCCATGAAATCAATTTGTTCGTCTGTCAGACTACGCATGCTGTGCGCCTGCATTACCGTCGAAGAGGATGCGCATCGTTCCCAGGAAATCGGCCATTTCGTTGAGTTTGCGTTTTGCATTTGCGCGCCCTTCAGTGGTGAGTTTGTAATACTTCCGCACACGACGACCGATGTGTACAGTTTCAGTAGTTACAATTCCATCCGCCTCGAGTGCGTGCAATGTCGGATAAAGTGCGCCTTCTGTGATTTGAATTTTCCCGTCGGTCAACTCTCTCACTTTCGCCGTCATCTCATACCCATACATTTTGCCTTCTTCTTTCAGCAATTTCAGAACAATTGTTTTCAACGTTCCGCGAATTAGTTCACTTGAATACATACGCAAGTATACATAAGATTATTATGTATAGTTACAATAATACATAAGAATGTTATGCATGTGAACCTAATGTATTGAAATTCAAGGAGAAAAAATTGGTATCTTGAAGCACTATGCGTTCAAGATCAAGCGTTGGACTTCAATTCGCACTTATCATTTGTGTTATTCTCTCGTGCACTGTCATGGGTTTGGCTCAACCACGAAATGGAGAACATAAGGGCTTCACGCAAAGTGGAAAACCTTTAGAATTCGGCAAGTATAAGCGAGGGAAAAAAATCGGAGAGTGGTTACAATATGATACGACGAGCGGACATGTTATTCGCAAAACAACTTTTGTAAAAGGAGTAAGACAAGGTCCGGAATTGGTTTACAACAATACGAACGGAAGAATTCGTGCGGCCAATTGGTACAAGAACGATACACTTCATGGAATGCGATATGTGTACACCACGGTTGGAATTCTTGATTCTATCCAGCAGTATCGTAATGGAAGAAAGAACGGATTGCAGCGTGTGTATGGAAAGGAAGAGCGGATTGCGTTGAAGAAAATTCAGCTGGTGCGAAATGATACGATCATTTATGAAAGACGATACGATTATGGAGGAGAACTTCAGGCAATAGAGTATTATAAGAATGGATTGTTAGATGGAGAATGTAGATACTATACAACTCATTATTATGGAATAGATACAACAGCAACGAGAATTTGCAATTACAAAAGTGGAAAGAAGGTCGGAGAGGAAAGAGAGTATCGCGGAAAAGGTGTTTTGTCGTCAATTACAACGTGGAATGAAGGTGTGAAGCATGGAAAGAGTTTGTCATACTATAACGACGGACTCAAATACAAGGAAGTCAATTTTGTGGATGGAAAAAAGAATGGCGAAGAGCACATGTACTATTATCGCGATACGGTTCTTTATTCGCATCATATCAATCGATTCAATATGGATACGCTCCACGGAAAACAAATTGAAATAAGTGCGAAAGGAGATACGACGGCTAAGCGATGGTACAATGAAGGTAGGTTTGATTCTTCAATTACT
This sequence comes from uncultured Chryseobacterium sp., assembly GCA_964495745.1. Classification (GTDB taxonomy): domain Bacteria; phylum Bacteroidota; class Bacteroidia; order Palsa-965; family Palsa-965. The sequence goes on from CAZBYM010000343.1 coordinate 1,443, forward strand.
TACAAGTACAGTGAAGCGGGTAAATTGTATATGGAAATGAGAACCACACTTGTCAATCACGGAGAAACTACTTCGCAGTATTTCCAAGAATATTGGGTTTCGGAAGGTGTGCTGTTGTACCATACTAACACGGTCTCGTCAGGCGGGCGTAACTATTATGGATATGATTTTGATGGTAAAATGACAACATATTATCCCGATAAAAAAATACATTACCAGCAATGGTGGGAGAATGGGGAGCAAGACTCACTATACAGCGGTTGGTATGAAAACGGAAAGAAAATGTTTGTGTGTAAAGTGAGTACAGGCCGACTTGCAGCTCGACCGGATATTTGGAATGAGAAAGGTGTGAAGTTAGTTGCTGGAACCGACGCGTATAACACAATATTTAATGAGGAATTTGCGACCCGCTTGCAGATTGATACAAAATTATATGATCCTGCAAAGGACAAAATACAAGTTGCTTGGGGCGACCGTAATTCTGAAATGATAGGAGTTGAGGATATGGATGGAGGTGACGGGGATAATCTGCAATGGGATCGTTACGACAAAAAAGTTCACACGACAGCTGATGAACCGCCGATGTACGGAACAACACAAGAAGGATTTAATGAATACATGCTCTCTGCAATAGATCCGGAGTTTTTCTGGATGCAAAGTTTACCGAAAGGCGATTCAATTGTTGTAACCTTTGTGGTTCTCGGTTCAGGTTATGTAGAGAAAACGACTGGCGTATATATTCCCAAATCACAAGAGATTCTAGGCAAGGAAGTGGTGCGAATTATTTCCAAAACATGGAAGTGGAACCCTGCTAAATTGAAAGGAAGACCGGTGAACTACCAAATGCGGTATGTAATGAAGTTTGACGAGCTCACCCAAGTGATTTCAGGAACTCAACCTAAAGGGAAGTAGTGGTGTGAAAAATAGTTAACACTTACTCAATAAAGGTTAACTACTGCACAAAGAGTACTTCATTCTGTTCCCTCTGAATTATCTTGGCAGTAAACAATTCACAATGATAAAATTCGTCGAGCAACAATTGCGCAATCCATCGGTGATCGCATTTCTGATTTTCTGCGCAGGCTGCTTCTCTCTGTCGATATTCAGATGCGTTGCAAGTGGAACCGGTACGTTTCTGTTTTTGAATTGGAATTTATTCCTTGCAGGATTGCCGCTATTGTTCAGTCGCATATTGTTGCACAACGCCCGTCCGGAAACCGAAGGTGGACGGAATAAAATTACGAAAGGAAAAGTTCTACTCTTGCTTCCACTTTGGATGCTGTTCTTTCCAAATGCTCCATACATACTCACTGATCTTTTTCATTTGGGAAATGTTGCCTCCATGCCAAAGTGGTTCGATCTTCTTCTCATTCTTTCCTTCGCATGGGCCGGACTGTTCGCTGGCTTCAAAAGTCTTCAGGACATACAGGGAATGCTTGAAAAGTTCGTGAGTCAACGGAAAGCCATGATTGTTATCTCTCTTTTATTGTTCACTGCGGCTTTCGGAGTTTACATCGGAAGATTTGAACGTTGGAGCAGTTGGGATTTAATTGTTCATCCCTACTCTGTTGCCGGAGATGTTTTGGAAAAATTCACAAATCCGCTCAGTCATTTGCGAACTTGGGGCGTTACACTTTTTCTGGGGACGTTGTTGAATGTGATTTGGTTTTCGATACGGTTGATGCGTTCTGATTCACTAGCCCCTCTGACTCCCCAAAGGGGAGAACTGTGAATCAGAAGGCATCAGAATCTGCTTTTCCGGGTTCTCTCCTCTGGAGAGTTAGAGAGGCTCGGAAAAGCAGATTCTGTTACCATTCACCCGCATACTTCAAACTCTCTCCCGTACTCTGCGCCAAATAATTGTGCTTCAATGTCAGCAATTGCCGCATGTGCAGATAATCGTGTTCAAGCCAATTCGCAAGAAGCATCTTCGCGGCAAGTGGTCCGAACTTTTCATGAATATACGCGCTCTCCCAATTCGGATTTTGCAAAGAACTCAACCAGGCCACCGATTGTTTTCTTTCCTGTAAAAATTCTCCGAGTAATGAATCATAATTCTTCCCGAGGTAGTCGCGCTCCGCAACCCAGCCCGGCGGATCAATTTTAGGAAATGGAAGAGAAGGGTTTTCGAGAACCTGTTTTACACGAGTACGAAAATCTTCCCGCTCTTCATCGTACAGATGAGCAAGAATTTCCAACGCACTCCATTTCTCCTGTGATGATTTCCATTTGCGAAGTTCGGCAGGTACTGAAGAGAACATTCCAAAAATTACCGGAGCGTTACGATCCAGTTGACGAATGATAGCGGCGCTTTGGTCGAACATAATTACTTGCAGATTGAAAATGTTGATTGCGAAATTTCACCTTCGTGGATAAATTGGATAATATATAATCCATCTGCAAGAAATGAAACATCAATTTGAGATTTCGCAGGACATTCTGAGACTACTTCGCCGGTCAGATTGATTATTCGAACAACATCACCAGGAAAAAGTGCATGTTCAATTGTGATGTCATCTGTTGCGGGATTTGGAAATAAGTTTAGCGACGTTTTCCCTACGGGTTCTTCAATGCCGACCGGAATTTTCTTCATGAGGTGAATGGCGTAAGTTCCGTTGAATTTTTTGTGATAATACATCAAGTCTCCGGTTGTGTTCAGCGCGGCGGCTTCCGGAACGTTGGGAAAATCGTTTATGAGGACTAACGGAACACTAAACACATCTGAAGTTGAGTTTCTCACCGAAACGCAAACTTCAGTCGTTAATCCACCAAGCAGAAATCGCGTGAAATACAATTCCAATCCATCGACGCTGAGATGCGGCGCATAAACAGCATAGTTTGTGTCGTTCACATTTTGTAGAATGGAATCTGAATTTGTAATTGTATTGAAAAGAGAATCATTCACACGAGCTGCAATTCCCAATCTGGCCGAACAAGGAATTACACAAGTGTCAAAAAACGCATTGCAATAATACAATTCGCTTCCATCATATGTAATCATTGCGTCCATCACGATCCAACCGGGTTGATATACGTAAAATGTACCGTGCACCCGATTTACATTCGTAACATTTCCGTTTGAGTAATCACCGCGATGCAGATTGTCCATATTGCCGGGCCATCCGCGAACAGAAACCCAAACGAAGTTTCCGGTTGTATCAAGAGAAGCAACTCCATTGAGTTGTGGATTCATTGGCTCATTCGCACCAGTGAGAAGACCCATGTATGTGAAAGTTGAGTCATCAACGCGTGTCGCATAATGTAGTCTTGTGCTATCGCCGGAGTTGAGATTGTTAAAGAACAATGTATTTCCATCTGGCGACAAAAAAGGTTCCATCGCGTCGCTGGAATAACCAGCAATGAATACTTTTATTTCCGGACCAAACGTCGGATAATTCTGACTCACTATCGGAGCAAGTGACGAGAACGTGAACGCCAGCAGAAAAATGTTTTTCATTTGAATCAAGGTATAGTGAAATTGATATA
>CAZBYM010000344.1:0-4923 GCA_964495745.1 uncultured Chryseobacterium sp.
GTGGATAGAGATCCAGATAAAAATAGCCGATCAGTTCATTTTTCTTATTGTCGTAAACTGAATAACTCAATACTTCTTTATGCCAGGTAGATGGATTCTTATCCTGAACAAACCTTACGTTGTAAATCTTCTGGTACACGAGAAAAATTCCGTCAATACAACTCTGCATTTCAAAATATTCTTTCACTTTTTCAGGATCAACTTGATAATCCTGTTCCAAAAGCCGAGTTTGGTAATACATGGCTTCATACGGATAAACTACTGTTTCCTTTTTTCCTGTTTCCGCGCTCTTTATTGCCAACAATTTATTGTAATCGGCAGTTGCTTTCGGACGTAAATCAGCGGCAAGTTTTTTCTCAAAATCCCAAACGCGCGCAGTAGTTCCGCTCATGATGTCTGCAGTAGCGTATTCAGAAAACGTACGATAGCCGAGCATCACTGCCTTTTCCGTTCTCAATTTCAAAATCTGCTCCAGTAATGTTTCGTTCGCAGTTCCACCCACATTCATTTTAGCTACGTAAATTTTCTGTCGGGTTTCCACATTGGAACATTGCGTCATTACAGTAGTGTATGTGGGAGAAGAAAGGTCGAATAGAACGGAATCTTTTCCTTTACGAAATGGTTTCAGGAATTCTTCTTTCAATCCTGCTGTTTCATTCGTCGTAACAAAAACCTTGTCGTGATTTGTAGAAATATTTTTTCCGAATTGAACGGTGAGCTCGTTCAGTTGCTTATTGATGGCCTTCAGTTTCTCACGATTCTCAAGTGAAAGTGACATTCCGTTCCGACTGAAATCGCGATTGATTTTGTCGAGAAAAAATTTACGCTCACCCGTCAAGGATTTTGATTCAGGAGTTGTATTGTAATTGACAACTGCTTTGTAAAGATTTTCGTTCAGAAACAATTCATCCGCAATCGTTGTGAATTTCTCGAGTTTTTCTCCGGTGAGATCACGAATTTTCTTGTCGGTATTCGTATTTACAAGAAGTTCGTAGATGGATTGTTGCTTCTGAATTATATTGAGAATATCGTCTAGCACCAACATGGTATTCTCGAAAGTTCTTTTCCCGTCTTCAATTCCGGAAATTACAGAAAGCAGCTGAGTTACTTTATTCTCACTGAACATAGCTGCAGAATTGATCTGCGTTTCATTGATCTTCGCGAAATCATAAAGTTCATTGTATTCCGCCATGAGCGGATTTCCCTTAGAAAGTGGAGGATGTGTTTCCTGCGGTTCTTTTGAGCCTGAAATAAGAATCAGCGCAATTGGCAGGAGTAGGAGGGTCTGCTTTTTCATGTGGGGGTATTTCCGGAAATTTACCACATTACTTTCACGATTACAAGAAGATCATTTCTCGTAGATGCCGGGGCGTGAGATTTCCATCATTCTTTCCGGAAACCTCAACGCAGTAAATCCGTACTTCTTGTACAAGTCGTGGGCGTCAAGTGTTCCCAGTGTAAATCGCCGCAAGCCCTGAAGTTCGGGATGTGCCATGATGTGTTCCATCAATAGTTTTCCAAGTCCATTCTTTCGATGTGAAGTAGTAATAATTACATCACACAGATACGCAAAGGTTGCATTGTCTGTTATGACACGAGCAAAACCTACTTGTTTTGAATCATCGAACATTCCAAAACACATGGAATTCTGAATGCCTTTCTCTACAATTGATCTCGGAATATTTTTCGACCAATAACTTGCAGCGAGTTCGCGATGAATAAAATCAATATCGAGATCCGATTTCTGCTCCGAAATTGTAATTTTCATAACAAGAAATATTTTATTGGCTGTAAATTATTTTGATTATTCCTGATTGTCGACCAGCGCAAGATGAAATCCATCAGGACTTACAGCAATTCTTGAAATATTCTTAATCGAGAATCCGGCAAGATCAGCAACCATTCTCCATTCGGTGCTCTCGTTAATTTTCCAGGAAAATAATTTTGACCCGCTTCCCATGAGAATGTATCCGCGCTTGTCGACTGTAAAATCCTCTGAATTTTCGACACAGGGAATTGGAGTAAAATCTTCCGCCTTCATGCCCAATTTATCAACGGCTTTGATCCAAAGTTTACCGGCATCATCGCGTTGTGTGTATAGCATGAGTTTGTGCTTCACTGTTTTGAAGGCACTCATGCTTCTTCCAATGTTGCTTGTAATAATTCTTGTTGCTCCTGAACGTACATCACACAATACAAGCGTAACAGGTTCTGTCAATTGAAAAAGAAAAACGGTCCGTTCGTCAAACCAACAGTGATAACCAACTCCGTAAACTTTTGGAACAAGCAATTTCGATTTGGCCGAGGTTTTGTGATATTGCCACAAACGTTGCGATGAATCTTGCTCTACTACCACTGCCGAGATATATTTTCCGCCGAACATGTATGTCGGCGAATACTCACTCACTGTAGTTTGGGTAAGTCGTGTGCTCGTTTTTCCAACAACATCGTAGCGGTAAATGTCGGTTTGTCCACTGTCACGTTCCGAAGTCCACAACATGTAACCGCCATTTTCTGAGAAGGAAGGTTGACTGTCGTATCCTTTGTGGTTACTGATGTTCTGTCCGGATACGATTTCATAATTTCCCGATTGAAACGTATAATTGAAAAGCCAGACATCCGTTCCACCAGGCAGACCGGAGAAACTTGTGAATGCCGTAGTGGTAACCACAACTATTGCCGATAAGAGATAGGATATTTTTTTCATTGGCGTTTCATGTAATCTGAAAGTTCCTTGGTTTCAGGCGAAGATGCAAGATGCGAAGTAATTCGATCAATTTCACCCTCAGTTTTGTTCTGACTCAACTTGTATTTTCCCTGAAGCTGTTCAACGCGAATAGTGAACGCCACAATACCCTTTTTCATTTGCTCGAGGTAATCGTGCGGTAAACTCTCATACTGTTTAGCATAAGCTGGCTCAAAAGAAGCGATCATCTTTTCCAGGCCCGCATTTTTTTCTTCAGGAGTACACAACTGATAAGTTCCGATTGCATGCACAGCAATGTAGTTCCACGTCGGAACGTTCACTTTCTCATCGTATAACGAAGGCGAAATGTATCCATGCGGCCCATTGAAAACAACGGTCACTTTATCTCCTGTTTTGAGTTCTTTGGCGTGTGGATTGGCTGCGGCGAAATGACTCCAAAGTACAATCGTTTCATCTTTTTCGATGGTAAATGGCAAATGTGTGATGGAAGGAAAAGCGGCTCCTTTACTTACGAGTAAACCGAATGAATTCTTACCAATGAATTCAATCAATTCAGCCTCGTTTTCGTTTTTGTAGTGGGTAGGAATGTACATGAAACGAAATTAGGCATTTGACCGATAGTATAAGCTCACATAGATATTACATTCCGATTTCCTTTTAACACAGATTGTACAGATCGCCAACGATACGAAATCCCGAGAAGCTGTGTAAAAAAAACTACAGTGCAAAGACAGCAATTCACGCCTATTCTAAAAACAGACATACTACGCGTTATTGGGACGCATCGACTTTTTCGCTATATTTATGATGATGAGATTTTCAGTGTTTCTGATTTGCACATTGTTAATTTTCTCCTGTAAAAAAGACGGAGACACTTCGCCGCCAATTGTTCATTTCATTCTTCCGGTTGACGGATATCAGGCAAATGTTCTGGAGACTATTCATTGCGAAATTCAGGTTTCAGATAATGAGAATCTGGCGTATCTGGATGTTCGTTTGGTGACTACTGATCAGGTTCCTGTAATGGCTACGCAGCGGACAACCACGAGCGGAACGGGAGGAACATTGATTGTGGAATACGACTTGTATGATTATCGCGTCCTCAGCGGGCAATATTATCTCGAAGCAAAAATTTATGACGCTGAAGGTAATGAGGGAAATGAATTTGTATTGATCAATTTGACGGAAGTTCCTCTGGAGTTGAAGGGGATTTATGCGGCAATAACTTCTCCGGGATTTGTTGCGGTTCATAAAATTGACACGAGCTGGACAACGGTGGAGACGAGTAATTTTACAAGCGACTTCACCGATCTCGCAGTGAATTCATACTGGAAACAATTTGCAATTTCCGGTTTGTATACTGGAGCGTTTCGAAGTTATACTTTGAGTCCAGCCGGTCCGGGAGGATTTACGCTCAATGCAATTCCAAGCGCTGGCCCGTATTGGGGAAACATTGCTTCTTCAGGAAAAGATTGGCTGGTCAATTTTCGTGCTGATGGAATACTCAGGCGTTACGATGTGTATGGAAGTGCGTTGACAACATACAATGCAAATTCAGGTTATCATTTCCGGAATTTTGTTTTTTCTGGTGACAAACTTTTCGCAGATATGGCAGATTTTCCGGAGACAACACGCATTATGGGTGTGTACATCGACGGTGGTGGAGGAGCAATCCAACAATGTGCAATGAATTTGAATTCTGTGACTTTACTTCCACGGGACGAAACAACAATTTATGCGATTGGAAATGAAAACAATCAGGGGAAAATTCTTGTTTATGATTACGACATGAATAGTTTCTGGCAACCGATTACATTGCCAGCCGGACAAGTTTTATCAGCAACTGAAATTGATGCAGGAACTCTGTTGATCTCAATGAATAACGGAACGATTTACAAGTTCACGTATTCTCCGCTTGGATTGTTGCCGTGGGTATCTGCAACAGCACAACATATTCGTTATGATGTGGCGGGAGGAACAGTAATTACCTGTGAGGGAACTTCAATCAAACAATATGATTATCCGCTGGTAAATGTGCTCGATCAAGTAGTGCTTGCTGATACGGCTGCGGATATTGAGCTTTGGTACAATAGATAATTTTCAATTGTCCATTTTCAATTTTCCATTACTCAAGTCCAATTGAAAATGGCGAATTGAAAATTGGGCATATTACTGAAAAATGGTTGGTAAAAAGCGCTGAAACACTTGCTAGCATT
>CAZBYM010000345.1:0-4917 GCA_964495745.1 uncultured Chryseobacterium sp.
CGCCCAATAGTCGCAACCCAAATCGTTAATATTGAATTTTATTTGTGCAAATGAATGCGCGCTGTCGCAAATCACTTCGATGCCCTTGGCATGTGCCGCATCAGCAATCTTTCTCACTGGTAATAATTGTCCGCTCCAATTGATCATGTGAGTAACATGAACAATTTTAGTATTCGAAGTAAAAGCGTCGGTGTATGTTTTGGTCATCTTCGCTTCATCTTCCGATGGCAAATCATGACTTACCCAAACTAATTTTATTCCATCACGTTTCTCACGCTGCTTCCATGCATTGAGCATGTTGGGATAATCCTGTTTCGAAACAATGACTTCATCACCGGCTTTCAAAGTCAATCCGAAAATAATGCTGTTCAATCCTTCAGTAGAATTTCGGTTGATCGCAACTTCTTCCGCATCTACACCAGCTAATTCCGCTAGTCGTTTACGCAATGGTTCACGTCCTTTATCCAATTCACGCCACATGTAGAATGAAGGTCCTTCGTTGCAATATTGGTAATAGCGAATGTGTGCATCCTGAACTGATTTCGGTTGTGGACTCACGCCGCCATTGTTCAAATTGATAAGATTGGGATTTACTGTGAATTGAAGTCGAACCCAATTCCAGAAATCTTCATCCTGTGCGGCTGCTTGAGGAGTTACTCCATTTACACGATTGATTGCATTCTGAAATCCAGAAGCCAGCATCGGTTCGAAAACTCCGGCTAAAGAGAGTGCTCCGGCAGTCAATCCCGCCTTCTTTAAAAAATCCCGTCTTGTGGTCATTTGGTGTGTTTGGTAATCGAAAAGTACTACTTGCTGAAGAAGAATCAAACTATTTGCGAAGAAGAAGTATTTCTTTTCGACCGGACACGGGATTCAGGCTATATCCAGTGATCAGAACTTGATGTGCATCAACGAACAATCCAAATCCAGGATCTTCATACTCGGATCCAATCCATTTCTCCTCGAGTAATTCTCCGTTCATATCTGTTTTCACATAGTAGACATCCTGATCCGGATCGACACTCGCACTTCTAGCCGCGATGTGAATCTTATCACGGAAAATTACCATTGATTCTGCACCATCGTGATCTTGACTTCCAAAAGTCAGATATTTTCCCTGTGAACCATTTTCATTGATGAACTGCAGAAAAACGCTGTGTGTTCGGAAGTCAGTTGTGCCGGCATGACCGGAAATAACCCAACCGTTCTCAACTTTTTCTACATCATGAGGTTCTTCGTATTGCGTTGTGCCGAAAGGAAAATATCCCAGCAATTCACCGTTGTCATTAAGGTTCATGAGATATCCATCTGTGCTACCGTTTCCTGAACTGTTGGAGTAACCCGTTACTCCGTAAGTGGAATTTCCATTGTTGCACAAACTCATCGCGCCATCACCGGCATTTCCCCCGTATGCGAAAGTCCACGTTGTATCTCCTGCATTATCGAGTCGAAGTATCCAAGAATTTTCATCGGCATTTCCTCCGAGAATTCGTGCAAGAAGATATCCATCATTCACAGAGATGATGTGCGTTGCGAGATCATTGTACATTCCACCAAATGTTTTTGACCAAAGTTGATTTCCTTCTGCATCGGTTTTGACAATGAGAATATCATTTGATCCGGGAGAATTCACATCCGTCCATCCTGCAATAATAAATCCTCCATCATTGGCTCTCACAAATGACCAGCATTGATCGTTGCCAACAGTCCCGCAATATTTTCTTGATAGTTCAGTTCCTGCTGAATCTGTAAAAAGTAAAATCAGATCTTCATCCGAATTATTACCCAAGCCATATCCGCAAACTACAATTCTGTTTCCTTCAAAAAGGACATCGCGACCAATCAGATTTCCTGAGCCGGAATATGTTTTTGTGAATGGCTCGTGTGATGGAACGATTGGATCTTTAGTACATCCGCAAAATACCACACCGCACAAAATCAGACTTCCGAAATAGAATTTCACTAGCGAATTATTAATAAAGATTCAGATCAAAAATGTAGCTGTCCGTGCGATGCATGGTGAAATATCCATGTCCGCCTTCTACATTGGAAGGATAGGTAATGGGTTCTCCTGTGAGTTGATTGAACACAGATGAAGAGCGTTTCAACGCTGTCAAAAATTCATAATATCCTTTGGAGATTGCCGAAACTGTTACTGCGACAGTATCCGTTTGACCTGCGGATAATACAGCAATATCCCTGTCAAGAACTCCATTTTCGAATGCTTGATCGTCGTACAATTCGAATTCGGTAAGAACTTCATTCGAGCCAGCAGCAAAAACAGAATTGATGTCAAACACACTGTCGCCTTGCACTTTCTTTACAAAATTTACGACGTAGTAATCTTCGGTCACCGTGTTGTCGAACATTTTGTATTTGAAATAAACGATAGTGTCTTCAGCAGTTCTCGAAATGTGCGGATAAACGGTATCAAGCGCAATTGAAGATTGCATAGTCGTAACCGCCCATACGTTAAGCGACATCAATGGATCATAAGCGCGCAATGTGTATGTTTCTCCTTCTGTAATTGTCGTAAATAGATTGCTGTATATTCCCGGTGAAATTTCATACAGCGTATCAGTTTGACTTCCGTAGGAAATTGTCACGGTCGCATTGGCAACTAGAATCCGGTCAATGAGTTCGCTGCTTAACGTGTCCTCATTTGGCGAACTTTCCAGTGGACTGTAACTTCTGGTTAGTCCAACTACAATTCCGTTGTTGCCCAACACAAGTGAAGCAATGCACAATTCCGGATCAGCAGGAGTGACATCAATGTCTATTGTATCTGGGATACAGGATGAGATTGAAAATCCAATTGCTGCAAGCAATACGACGATGTATTTTTTCATTTAGTAACGAAAATTATATGCAAGGAATGGAATAAAACCAAATAGTCCTTTGGAAACGTACTTCACAGTTCCGTTTTCATTTGTTTCAAGTTGAATCTTATACGGTTGCGCACGATTGTACAAATTGTATGCGCCGATGCTCCATTCACCTTGCCATTTCATCCATTTGCGATTACCCTTTTCTTTTGATTTCATGATGAAACTGATATCAAGGCGATGCGCAGATGGAAGAATTGTAGAATTACGTTCTCCATAAATCGGAAGTGTGTTGATGTTGGTTTGCGATGAATTCGGCATGAGAAAATATCCAATCACCGGAGTAAATCGTTGTCCGGTTGAATACACCCACACCGCAGAAACAATAAAACGTGGAGTGATTTCACAGGTTCCAACTATCGATAAGTCGTGTCTACGATCAAACCGTGCGTAATATTTTTCGCCGTTATTCAATCCGTCGAACTGTCGTGTTGTCCAGGCGAGAGTATATCCAACCCATCCTGTAAGTTTTCCGGAATTCCGTTGAACAAACATTTCCACTCCGTATGATTCTCCTTGCCCTGAAATCAACTCATTCTCGTAATTGTCATTGAGAATCAATACTGCGCCTTCACGGTATTCAATCAAATTTTTCAAATGCTTGTAATAAACTTCTACTGAAGCAATCATTTTTGCTTTCGGGAAATTGATGTTGTAACCAGCAGCAATCTGATTCGAGTAGATTGGTTTGACGTTTTTGGTTACCGGATACCAGAGATCAGTTGGTAACGCAATTGCGGAACTTGACACTAAATGCAAGTATTGTGTCATTCGTGAATAACTCAATTTTATAGATTGATTATCATTGAGCAGATAAGTCGCAGATGCGCGAGGTTCAGGAGAAGTATAAGTCTTACCTTTTGAAATCAACAGCGATTGTCTGAAACCATATGATATTTTCAACAAGTCAAATGGTTCCCACTCGTGTTGGAAATAAAGTCCTGATTCAAAATTCACAACTAATTCTCCTTCACGGGAACGAATATAATCTGAAATCACTCCAGCGGTGTTCACTACATTCGGACGGAATCCATGAAATGTTCCAAGGAACCCAAATCGAAGCGTGTTCTCCGGATTTTTGAAATAACTGAAATCGTATTTCAATCCGAAGTCTGCAATTCGTGATTTTGCCAGGAAAGAATTGCCGGGAATATTCGCTTCTACGTCGTAGCGAAAACGCGTATGAATAAATGAAAGATTGGAGAATAGTTTTTCATTATACAAGTGATTCCAACGTGCTGTAGTTGTGAAATTTCCCATCCGAAAGCCGCCATCGAACAAACTGCTGTCTGATTTCGGTGGACGTAGTACATCATCTCCAATATACGCGCTGTAGAAAAAACGATTGTTGTCGTTCATCTTGTAATTCAATTTCAACGTAGCGTCGTAGAAATAATAGGGCAGAATGTCCTGACCATATGCCATGCGGAACACTTGATCGATATACGATCTTCTTCCGGAAAGAATGAAAGATGCTGTATCACGTTTTATCGGACCCTGAATGGTAAGATGTGAAGACAGTAATCCAACTCCGCCATCAACGTGAAATTTCTGCATGTCGCCGTCTTTCATGCGAATATCCATTACGCTTGAAAGTCGTCCACCATATTGTGCAGGAAATCCTCCTTTGATCAATGTCACATCTTTCAAAGCGTCATTGTTGAACACGGAGAAAAATCCGAAGAGATGCGAAACATTGTACACTACTGCTTCGTCAAGAAGAATAAGGTTGTCATCTCCTGATCCACCACGAACCAGCATTGTATTCTGACCTTCGCCGCCGCGTTTTACTCCTGGCATGAGTTGCATGACTTTGATCACATCAGTTTCGCCACCAATTGTTGGTACGTAACGGATCTGTTCAACCGGAATACTGATTGTACTCATTTGGGTTGAACTTATTTGCTCCTGATTTTTGTCTTTGTCAGCAGTAATTACAACTTCTTTCAGTTTCGTTGAAGCATTACTGATCGAAACGTTGAGAGGAGTATTCGCATGTAGACTTACAGGAATTATTTTCTGATTATAACCG
>CAZBYM010000346.1:0-4913 GCA_964495745.1 uncultured Chryseobacterium sp.
TACGGAAAACGGTTTATAATTAGCGAAGGTAAATTGCTTGATACAAACTAAAGGCCACGGCGAAAAAGGCGGACGTACTAAACCCACGCGATACGGCGGATCGCTAGAGCGATTTATGTTTTGTGTTTGGCAGGGTAATGCGCCTGCGGCGAGCTTTACGCGGCGCCACGGTGAAAAAAGGCGGACGTACTAAACTCACGCGGGCACGGCGGATCGCTAAAGCGATTATTAAATCACACCATTCGGCAAGCCTATTTTACCCCGTATCGTGTTGTGCTTGGATAAAATGTTTTCCAGGTGTGCCAGTACATTTGACGGGCTGGTATTTCAGATTCTGATCTATATTCAGCTGGAGGAATTGAATCTCCATCGGTTCCATAAAAGTCAACCTGAGAACTTTTTGCGCCGAAATTGATATTCTGATCATCAACGTAAACTTCGATGTACGAAGTCCCAATTGTATCGTGTATGGCCCGTTTTCTCACCAACTCATTCCAATCGTATGCGCGATAATTGCCATTAGATTCTATCCCAACGACCCACGACCTTTTTTGCCAGGCCAAAGAATCTTTGCGTACAATCGATCCTTGATTAATACCTTTTTCAAAAGCATCATTCGAATATTGGTCGACGAATTTTTGATCTGGTAACATCACAACTCCTGTGGGATGACGCTGCGACCATTCCTTTAACGTGAGTTGTTCGAAATTCACAAGCGGAAGTTGCGTTCCTATTAATTCACCTGCTACGGCTTCGCCACTTGCTTGTCGCCACCATGATCCTGTGGAATTGTCTTCGTACATCGCGTTAAATTGTTCCATTCCTACAAGACGAAATGATTCTGTATTTCCGTCAACGATAGGTTCAAGTACGAGTCCGCTTCTACAAGCCGAACAATACGTAACCATCACTTTCTTTCCTCCAACAACATCTGTTACGTTGTGATGAAAGATAAGATACCGCATTGGGTAAGCTTTCGATTCTCCATTGTTCGTTACGCCAATGACAATGGCATCCAATGGAATTCCACATGAGGTTGGTGAAGCAAACGCAAGATGTTCCGGTTCGGAAAACATTTTGTCGGCCGACATTTCGAAATTGGTCGTGTAAACTACAATACCCGATACTATCATGACCGTTATTGGAATCCATTTTCGTCTAGTGAACACCGGTTTGATTCCAACGATAATTCCTGCGAGAAGTACAATCCTGAAGAACCAACGATAATGATAAAGGAACCAAGCGACAGATACGGCATCACCTTGCTGGCTACCGGGAAATGGAGAAATCAAATACACTTTGTAGAACTCAAAAACAGTTATTCCGATCAGGGAAATCCAGAATAGCAATTTTGGTTTCATTAGGTGATTTACAGGGTGAATTCCGTTTGGAAAACGTGATGCACGATTGAGCTCGAAGTTACTGAAGCAGCACGTAATATTCACTAACTTTGGCATCCAATCTTATTACGTATGCAACCGAGAGTTAGTATTATCATGGGCAGTACATCTGACATGCCTGTCATGCAGGAAGCTGCAAAAATTCTGGATCAATTTGAAATTCCATTTGAGATCAATGCTTTATCGGCACATCGTGTTCCTGAGCAAGTGGTGGAATTTGCAAAGGGCGCTCACAAGCGTGGAATTCGCGTGATTATTGCTGGAGCTGGTGGTGCTGCGCATTTGCCAGGAGTTGTTGCAGCATTAACGCCTGTTCCTGTTGTTGGAGTTCCTTGCCGTTCTTCGATTTCACTGGACGGTTGGGATTCACTTCTTTCAATTGTGCAAATGCCTCCAGGAATTCCTGTGGCAACTGTTGGAGTTGATGGCGGACAAAATGCGGGTATTCTAGCTGTTCAGATTCTTGCTTCAGGAGACGACAAGATGTTAGAAAAAATTCTTGAGTTCAAAGAAAATTTGAAGAAGAAGATTTTGAAAGCGAATGAGGAGTTGAAAGAGCACAAGTTTAAGTTCAGAGTGTAGGCGCTGACTTTGGCTCCGCTCATTCTGACAATTTCTTCGAAGCCGAATTTGTCAGACTGATCCTTCGGTTTCGCTTTGGACAAGCTCGTTGAAGTTTGACAAATCTATTGCACGCGCTTTAACACCTCAATCGTCTTCTCAATCATTTTATCATCAATGTCAAGATGGGTTACGAAGCGGACGGTTTGTTTTCCGAAGTAAGCAGATTTGATTCCATTATCTGAAAGCTGCTGCATGAAATAATCCACCGGAATCGCATCGTGCAATGTGAAGATGATGATATTCGTTTCTACCGGAAGTACTTCCTTTACATATGGAAGAGCACTTACTGCTTTCCCTAACGTTGCAGCACGCTTATGGTCTTCTTTGATTCGTTTCACATTGTTGTCGAGTGCATAAATTCCAGCTGCAGCAATAAAGCCGGCTTGTCGCATACCACCTCCAAATACTTTTCTCGCGCGACGTGCTTCTTTAATGAATTCTTTTGAACCAAGAAGTACGGATCCGGCCGGTGCGCCAAGACCTTTTGAAAGGCAAATTGAAATTGAATCGAATAGTGGGCCTAATTGGACAGGAGAATAATCGGCTTCAGTAATTGCATTGAAAATTCGAGCGCCATCGAGATGCATAAGCAGTCCATGTTTCTTGCATACTGCAGAAAGTTCCTGCATTTGTTTGAACGAGTAATAACTTCCGCCGGCTTTGTTCACTGTATTTTCGATACTCACAAGTTTGGAGCGAGTAAGCCAATCGAAAATCTGGTTGATACTTTCTTCAACCTGTTTTGCCGTAATTCTTCCACGATCACCCTGCAAAAGTTTAGCCTGCACTCCGGAATTTCGAGCGATACCACCACCTTCATATTGGTAGATATGTGAAGTGAAATCGCAAATTACTTCGTCTCCCGGTTTAGTTGAAACGTTTATCGCAATTTGGTTTGTCATCGTGCCCGACGGACAGAACAAACCGGCTTCTTTCCCAAACAGTTTGGAGGCGCGCTCTTCCAGATTATTGATCGTCGGATCTTCTCCAAATACATCGTCACCAACAGCCGCAGCAAACATGGCATCAAGCATTCCTTTTGTAGGACGGGTAACTGTGTCGCTTCGTAAATCGATATTCATGTGTAGTATTCTTATTGCGAAACTAACGAAAAATTACGGCGAAGTATAGGGTTTGGGTCATACTATTGTCTCCTGACACTGCTCAGACTTTTTCCAGTCTAAACCCGATTTTTTGCCATCTTTGTGTATCCCCTATGAGACGAACCCTCCTTCTATTTTTGATGATTTTTGTCACTACGGCTTTATCGGCCAGTGCACCAAAAGTCTGGTGGATATATTTCGCGGATAAGCAAGGTTCTGTTTTTGATCCGTACACTTTTTTTGATCCTGCTGCGATTGAGCGAAGAGAGAAAAATGGAATTTCTATTTATGATATTTCTGATTATCCCGTGAGTCCTTTTTACTTGCAGGAAGTAAGTAAATTGGTTGACACAATGGGTTATGCCAGCAGATGGCTAAATGCGGTGAGTGTTGTGGCAAGCGAAGAACAAATTGTACGTGTTCAACAGTTGAAGTTTGTTACTTCTGTTCAACTTCAGTTTGGATTTGATTGGGTTCCTGCGAATGTTGTAAAAACAATTGCGGGCGATCCTATTCCAAAATTTCCACCGCAGATTACAGAAATGCAAGGAGAGCAGTTCGGAAAACATCAGATTACCGGCAGAGGAATAAACATTGCGATTTTGGACGCCGGTTTTTGGGGAGTCGATTCACATGAGGCTTTCGCGGATCTTCGGTTCAACAATAGGATTACTCGAACTAAAAATTTTCTCAAGGGAGATTCAAATATTTACGTGCAAAAGACAGATCATGGAACGAGCGTGTTGTCTTGTATTGCAGGTAAAACATCAACCCAAACTTTAGGTGTAGCAACAGAAGCAAATTTTCTTCTTGCAATAATTTCGAAGGAGTATGGAAATCAGTACCGCGCTGAAGAACATTATCTCGCTGGTGTAGAATGGGCTGATCAATATGGAGCACACATCATTAATATTTCCGGTGGTCCCAATGAAAATTCGTATTTCGCTGAGCAAATGGATGGAAAGACAACGCTGATTTCATATGCATGTAAAATTGCTGCACGCAAAGGAATTCTGGTTGTTGCAGCTGCAGGAAACAATGGCGATAAATCAGAAAGGCAATTGCTTCCACCTGCGGAGACCGACAGCGTTTTGTCTGTTACAGCAATGGGTGATGATGGTTTTATTGCAGATTACAGCGCAGTTGGTCCACCTCCTGACTTTAGAAGAAAGCCGGATATTTGTGCGCCGGGAAGCGTGCTCACCGCGGCGCAGGATAAAAAAGGTAATGAGTATGCTTACGGGGATGGAACCTCTTTCTCTGCACCACTTGCCACCGGATTTGCAGCTTGTTTGATGCAATTATTTCCTGAGATAACAGCAATGGGTACAATTGATTCTATTCGGCGATGCGCACATTTGTATCCGTATTACGATTACGCGCATGGTTATGGAGTTCCTCAGGCAGGATATTTTTTCAGAACCAATCCTTCCGGTCTTGAAGCAACTTTCTCGTTTGTTCGCGTAGACACAGGAACCAAGATTGAAGTCGCTCCTTCTGCAGATTCACTTTCTGGAAAAATTCAGGAACGATTGCTCTTTTGGAATCTTACAGATTCAGCTGGTAGAATTATTCAGTACAATGTGATTGAGGTTACTACTCCTGATCCTGTGCTAGTTGAATTTGATCTTGTTGCAGGAGAACGTAGGGGCTATAAAATTTGTGTTTGGTATCGTGGATATTATGCAGAAACTGATTTTTAGTTTATTTATTCTGTGTGTAATTGCTCCATCAGAAATTCTGCATGCGCAGCGCGTGCTTGTGCATGAAGAACCGGATACATCCG
>CAZBYM010000347.1:0-4903 GCA_964495745.1 uncultured Chryseobacterium sp.
TGTTTTGTTACTGCTCCGAGAGCGAGGGTCGGATCCGCATTTAGAATAAGATCACCAAGCATCGTGTCGCCTGTCACATCTACTTTTGCGTTGAGACCGGCGTCGGTATATTGCTTTGTTGTTGCTTCAAGCGCGGCAACGGGATCCGCATTAAGAGTAAGCGTTCCCGTCATTGTATCTGCTGACCGATTTACTTTTGCGTTGACAAGCGAAGTCAGTGTTGAATTAATCGCATCGGTATATTGCTTAGTAACCGCACCTAAAAGCGCTGTTGGATCAGCATTCAAAATTAAATCACCGGTCATTGTATCACCTGACCTGTTCACCTTTCCATTTACCCCAGTCTGCAATGCAGCAGCAATCGCATCCACATATTGTTTAGGAACGGCCGCGAGAGCAGGAGTTGGATTTCCGCTGAGGATCAGATCTCCTGTCATAGTATCTCCTACGCGATTCACACGCTCAAGAATTTCCACTTCAGCCGAAGCATACAACGTGTCACAATAGACTTTTGTTACTGCACCGCTGTTAACCACGGGAGCAGCATTGAGAATAAGGTATCCGGTCATTGTATCACCAGCGCGATTTACTTTCGCATTTGCTCCGCTGTTGAGATCCGAAAAAACTTCTTCAACCGCGTCCTGAACATTGTTAGAAGCGATATCTAAGCTTGGTACAAAACTTACATTTTGAGCGGCTACTGGGTACTGTGAGTTATCTACTTTTTCCCATACAGTTCCGTTGAATATCGCCCAGTCTGTAATTGCCCAATCATCGATTCCATTCAGTTCAGTGTTCAGATTGGGATCAACATTTGCGTTTGAAATTACGTAGTAAAATCCCTGGCTGCCGACAGAACTTTGAAGGAAGGGAATATTGTTTTCAGCATCCCATGCACCTGCGTATGATACGGAACCGAATGCAGCAAGTATTGTCCAGTTAACAGGATTGAAAGGCCCAGTTGTGGCCGTTACACATTTGATAACTTGATTACCGAACACAGCACAATCTCCAGGAAGATATTCTACTGCAGGATTATACTCACGCAATCCAATCAGATCTCTATCATCAAGAATGTTTACAGTTGAGTCAATCAGTATTCCAAATTGCGCTGCGGTTGGTTGGTCACCTGACTGAAAATACTCTATGAGAACGGGTCTTGGAACTTGCGGCATGTGTAGGGTTAACTAAACTTAATTCAACATTTATTTGCGTTACAAATTTTGACGGATTCAAAAATGAAACAAATAAATTCGAAAAGCGCGGACAATTTCGCGTCTTAATATCTGTGAAATTGGGTGCATCACAATTTTTAATGAACTGATAATCACAGAAAGTAAGTGATTTTGAAAGTAGATTTTTTCACACGATGAGTAGTTTGGCATGGCAAAAAATATTGCGCTCGGAATAACTCTCGATTTACTTTAGTACGGTCCCAAGGTGGGTGCGAATTATTTTTTTGATAAACGTAACGGAACATGGCATCACTCAACTTCAACAAAATATATGTCAATACAATCCCAGCTGATTCGTTCATCAACTTCACTGTGACCAGTGGAAAAATCTGGAAGATAGAAAGTGTTGGGATCGGAGGAACTAAGGGAGCCGTATACCTTAAAGTAGGTGCAGACAATATTGCGATACTGTTTAGTACGATTCAGGATAACGATTACGGATCACAGTTACCTTATTGGTTAGATGATACAGTAGTAGGAGGTAAATTTGTGAATGACAGTAATAATGCGGCGAGTGTGTGCATTACGGAGTGGAATATTGGTGTTTAATTTCTGGAATAACATTTCTAACTGAGTCCGGTTTTTAATCGAAAAATGGATCAACAGCAAATTCATGCACGCGGAAAAGCAAATCAAAACCAGCAGGACGACTGGGATGACGTTCATCAGCAGATGATCGAAGTGCAGGACCAAAAGCGTGTGCAGAAAAAATCACTGGATGTAAGCCAGCCTGACGATGATGATGAAAAAGAGGCCGATGAAGTTGCACACAAGGTAGTGAGTGGTGAGTCGGCAATGGTGTACGGAACCGGTGGCGCAATTAATCGGAAAGGCGAATGTTCAACCGAGCCCAATACGGAATTTCATTCAAGATTGGATAGCAATAAAGGCAGGGGAGAATCGCTGCCGGAAAGCGTCCAACTGGACATTGGAAGCAAGATGGGTGCTGACTTCAGTGAAGTGAAAATCCACAACGGAAGTGAAGCCAATGCAATGAGCGCTGGCATCAATGCCAAAGCCTTTACCCACGGTACAGACATCTATTTCAATAACGGAAATTACAATCCATTCTCCAGCGAAGGAAAGGAACTACTGGCGCACGAACTTGTGCACATTGTTCAACAGGGAAATGAAAAAATGCCGTCAGCAGTTCAACGTGTAACTCAGACAAATGTAAAAGCTGTTTGCGGTCCTGCCATGGCACATGCCGATGGAACGTATGATGCAGCGACCGCCACTTACAGGACACCAGCTGATAAAAGTAGTTATACTGAAACGTTGAAGTCAGATCCTGATCACCTTTATGATACTTATTATAGTATTGCCTGCCGTTTCGGACTGGATCCTGCTGATATAATGGCGGTGAACAAAAAGATTCCCGCGAAGAAGATCAAGCATAACATGGCAATCATTATCCCGGATATAGCACCTTACAAGAATTTGTGTGATCCGAAAAATGTTCTACCACCACAAATTGTCAATCAGCCACAAGTACCTGCTCAGGTACCGGCAATTGTGCAGGCACCAGTATGTACGATAAAGGATCGGGGGCAATTTGATAGTGATGATGTTAAGAGATCAGCGTGGTTGATTTTGAAAGACAATCCATCCATTCAACGCGCATATATTTTTCTCCACAAGATCGATGTAGATTTTCCAGATGCTAAGGACCAACTGGCTGAACTTTATAAGTTCTTCGATGTTGATGATCCTATCAAGGGTCCCTATGTTCCTAACCTCGGAATAAAAACATTTACTGCGAAAGACGGCGGTAATGCAACAGGCTATACTCCCGAAACCAATACGGCACTTAGTATTCCGAATCAAAATGTTTCTCTGAACGATGTGAATAATGAGTCAGTTGCCATTTCGACGTACCTGCATGAAATGAATCATTACATTGATCAATGGTATCACAGCAGTGCCGCCAAAAGCTATTCCAGATATCGTGATCAGGAAACCGAATACGGAACGGGAGTTGCTCCAAAACAGTCAGGAGATCTTACTGAAGCAGAACAGGTTTCAGCACTCAGCGAATATGAAGAAATCAATCTCAACCAGATCATTGCCGATATGCAGTTGCCAGCTCTACGTTCAGGAGAACATCCTGCTGTGAAAGATCTTCGGAAAGCTTATCAGGATTTAGTAACCAGCACGGAATTCCTTGCCCTGAAGATCGACGATCAAATCCAGGCAAAAGCTGATTTTGTCAAAGACGCGCAAAAGGATGTTAAGGGACAAATAAAAGACGCCTATGGCCGAACCTTATTCAGGAAGCGTTGGAACATGAAAACAAGAAAGGGGAAATTCACAAATACCGGAATTGAGTTGGGATTTGCATTTGAAAAAATGGCTTATGGTTTCTACGACCAACAATTGAAGAATGCGGATTGGGCAGATAATTTCAACGCGAAATTTGAGACAAAATACTGTAAGTATTTTCAGTAACCGGTTCTAGAATCCAGGCCGATTATTCCTGCTATATCGGTATAGAACCTTACCGGAAGATGCATCAATAAATTCTGTCATTTTCCATGTCGAGACTTTTGTTTTCTTCGTTTTCATTTCAGTGACGCAGGTCCCATTGGAATATCTTGCAAACACTTCTCCATGGGGCAAAAGAATTTCAAAAATCGTCCAACTCGTACCAACCGGACTGATTCGATTCAACATGGGGTCGTAATTTGGTAATGTGCTTATCTCAATGACAGAGTTTTGCTGTTGAATGGAATCCAGCAAAGCAATGTACTCTTCGTTCTGGGCAGTGTCCGCAGATATTTTTTTCAGCTCCGAAATCCAGTCCTTACGATCAAAGTAAAATGTAATTGAAGTGTCGGAAAAAACACGAAATGCGTACGCAGAATCTGGTTGTACCAACATAAGTTTTATTTTCTTGTCGCTCATCGAAAAAGAATTGAACCCAAATGGTCGGGCATCTGAAGAAGTAAATAATAAAAGAAATAATCCGAGTGTTACCCAGATCTTTTTTTGTACGTCGCGCATCCAGTTAAAGTTAAGTCATCCATTTTAATAATGTTCAAAACTATCTTCAACTATTCTGTGAAAATTTTTGACTTACGAGAGGCTTACATAGTTGAGATTCGGTGCGTTGAGCTAAAAAGCAGTCAGGTTCGTTATTATCGTACAACAAACAGCAAATTCCATCCTGTGAAAAAATAGCCTTGATCGCAATGATTTTGTTTTGATTATCAAGACTTTAGCTTCTAGAACATTTGGAAATCCCTTGTATTTCTCACTCAAATTGTCCGTGGAATTCAACGAAGAAATACTCAAATTTATAAGGTAACATGGATTGGTTCTACGCTGTCCAGTTAAGAGTTAATTTAATCGACGGAACATGGAACACGATCACGATTTTCACGATACACATTCTTCGCAGGCATTTAATGCATTGGTCGAGTCGGCTTTGCTGGATGAAGATGCGTTGCGCTCAAATGTGGATGCAATCAACGAAGACATCAATACGCTCAAGGACATTTTCAATTCGCGTTTGAATGATTCAAGTTTTGAGTCAACACCATTAGAGTGGGGCAAGGTATCGGACATAGGTCCGTATTCTGATTTATGTCGTGACCTGTCACACTCCGAACGTGCGCTACTACTATTTAGCTTACTTCCACATTATGCGCCTGAAGTTCTGCGAGAGC